>CANHWS010000067.1 GCA_947464365.1 Cytophagaceae bacterium
AACCAATTGGTCCACCAAGCCAGGGTTGTGGTCGAGGTCATGATGCAGGATAAAGTCAGATCCCGAAGCCTGAATGGCCTCAATATTCCTTACAGGATCAACTCACTGCACGAGGGTACGGCTGTTAATAGCCAGTTGATCACGCTTAGCAATGAGTCCCAAAGAGTGGTGCTAGAGTTTAAACTTGACCCTGCGCTTTATCCGAATCAACTACAGGTTGAGTTTGACCAATATGATCCTGTCACAGAGCCGAGCACATATCATATTGAGCATGCTGACCTGTTACCTACTTTCACTTTGTTAGTAGAAACAGTAGGTGAAATGAATGTCCAGGATCTTTCGATCCAGTTAGACCCTAGCGTACAGGTTCGAACAAATAAACGGGTTCAGTTTAATTGGCACATAACAAGGGATAATACTGCGGTTTGTGGCTGGGAGCTTGACCTGCTAAAACTAGAGGATCACAGCCCAATCCTGAGGCCTAATACCAGCAACATAACCTCTAGCGCCGTCAATTGGGCTAATGCAACACGTTTTGCAATTGGGCCAAGTGAGGGCAATGCCCCCGTAACAACCTCTATCTTGATTGCAGAGGGATCTGGACATTATGTTTGGCGAGTGCGAGCTGTGGGATCAACTGTTGTTGGCGATCGGTATGAAACTAGATATAGCCCATTCAGTCACGTCGACAACCCCAAGATTTGCCATTTTGCACAAGATAGCACACCTAAGGATGGCAGCGCCGCAAGGAGAGCCTATGCCTTCTTTTACTTTGATGACCCTGACAAACGGACCAATAACATCATCCAGCGCCTATTTAAGGAGGATAATAGCTTAAAAGAAAAAGCCACGTATGCAGATGGTCTCAATCAGGTGAAGCAAACGTTGGTATCCATCCCGAGTGAGCAAACAATCATCCTCGAACAAAAACTGGTGGACAAACAAGGCCGAGTTGCCTGGACATCTCTGCCCGTACCACTATTTGTGTCGTCGCTTGATACGAGCTTTCGATATCAACGCAAGGCCATTACCGTAAAGGATAGTGCAGGGGTCTTGTATCGTGAGCGGCACTTTGATCAGTCAAGCACCCTACGATCACCCGCCGATGCAGAGCTGCTGAACCCCACCTACTACACCGGCCAAAACGGTATCGCATCTGACCAAGGGCAACCTTTCCAACGGACGATCTTCAGCAATGACAAAACCAACAGGGTGGTGGAGCAAGGTATGCCTGGTGGGGTCCTCGGAATCAAAGATCCTAGCCAGTCCCACACCACCCGCACCATATACGGATCGGCAACGGAAGGGGAGCTGGTTAGGTGGTTTGGAGTTGATGCCCCAATGTCTGAAAACGTCGAGAAAATCATTACAGTTGACCCGAACGGCACCACGACTACCACCTATAAAACATCGGATGGCAAAGTACTAGCAACCAGCATTAACCTCAGTAGTCCTGGTGACACAGCCTTATTACCTATAGCAGAAAGTACTATCCCAGATACGACATACGATCGGATTAAATCAGGCATCCCGTCTGCTGCGGGTATTTCCACAACTAAGCCACTTTTATTTAATACACGTAGCCCACTAATCTTAGGATACGGAAACCTACCGGATTTATCGTCGGATGGATGCGCTGTGACTAGGCTGGGCTGTGAATATGACCTTGTCGTCAAACTCAAACGCGAGGATGGGAATCGATTTGGGACTAATGCTAGTGTAAATAGCAGATTCGTGGGTGGTCTTGGGGTGATAGCCCCTGACACTGTAGGCTGGAAGATCAACCCTGATGATAGCTCTGAGATCAGGATTGTTTATCACCACTTTTTGAGTCTGAATACTTATGGGTTCAATTTGCCACGGTTGGTGTTGCCAGCCGGAAACTATATCCTGACTAGGTCGATAGTTCCGACGGATCGGTCCAGAATGGTGACATCGGTTGGTGAAAAATTAGGACGCCAAACTAGGCCAATCACAAAATTGATCCATAAATGGTTGTCTCGAGTGAAGCAACCATGTGACCTAGTGGCATTCAGAACCAAGGTGGCAGGCCTTATTGGGGCCATCGACTCCTTGCATGCATTAAATGACGACCCCGCCCGTGACTCCATCTTGTACATACGCTACCTCGTTCCTGAGGCATTGGGAGAAGATTCGCTTAAGGGCACCTATTTTCATTACGTAAAACAAATAGTGACTTCCTTGGAGAACGTCACGATAGAGACCGAATGCTGCCCCATATTTAACGTTCCACTTGCACTCTCTGTCACCTTTGCTGGGCCTGCCACGGTCAGGGACTACAACCATAACAACGTCATCGAAATTGACCCGTTAGCCGTTGGGACTTGCGCCAACCTGGAGTATCAGTATGACTTTGAGGGCTTTGCCTACAAGTACTTTGGACAATGTGTACCTGCTACCAAAAACACGACCTATGAACCAAGTGGTATTAAGGGTTGGGCCTCGTTTTCAAGCGCAAAAAAGGATAGCATGAAACATGTCTATAACACCTACCTGCGCCCTTTTATGCCAGGATACCAGACAACGGGTACATTTAACCTCATGATTTATAAAATGCTGACCGACACGTATGCCCCCGATGGAGGCATACCTAAAGTCCAGTATGATTCGGCCTATTTGTTTAATTGCTGGCAAACGCAACTCTCGATCATCAAAAGGCAAGTCGGTGGCTGCCCTAATGAGATGAATATCCAGTTCAACGTCAACAGCAACCGATCGGTATCTAACGGTGTGGATGACAACCAAGGCGGAAATGGTGCCGTGCATGATGATCTGATCAATAACAACATCAAACAAGATTTTTTCAGTTGGTTATTCGGTGGCTCCCGTAGCAGACGGAATATTGCTAATGATGTACGTAATGCCCAGACTAGTGCTGGTATATCAAGCTCCGATCAACCGTTGTTGGGTAGTGTCAATACCAATGTGTCCTATAACCTAATCACAGAATTCATGAACTGTGCAGGGTTTCGGTTCCAGAAAATCCTGACCCAATACGACTCTAGGCCCGACACAGGTGATTATGATGTGGCACATAACTATGTATCCCCAAGTACTTGGTACCGACCATTGACTGGTTTCACTTACGACACCATGCTTAGCACTGCGATGCCAATTAGCACCATCGACACCAATTATGTCAAAAGCCTTGCAAAGTACCGTCCCTACCCTCTCTTTTATGTTGGCCGAAAAAATAGCCAAGGTTGGAAAGCGGTCTTCCCTGGTGTACGGCACCCCGTCTGGGCCTATAAGTACTTTCACTTTCCGCAGGACTCGCTCAAAGAAACGGAGGTGCGCACCTGTTTTGCTGACCCTAACAAGTATTTTGACGTTACGACCCAGACCTACAAAAACCTCTGCCCATCAACTCCAGAAAAGCCCGATAGTCTCTGTTATTTCTGCAATGTTGGCCATGTGATCTGTACTAGGACGCGGCTAGACTGGTCGAGCGACGAGCGGTATTCGTTCTTCAAGATATTTGATAGTTTCGGTACTGGTGGTCAAGGAGGTGGCACCCGCTCTGATGGACTTGACACCCTGGATTTCTTTTCTCCTTTTGCATTTAAGTACGACCCAGATAACACAATCAGGGATTCGCTTATTAACTGGACTGATACGTTGGGCGTGGTCACGATGGGCCAATATGGCACCTTGGTTGGAGATACTTTTAGACCAGCGCCTGGCGCCCCACGCTTATTAACCAGGGCTGAAGACGAAATCAGGAAGGCTAATATTGAGGTCGTGACACGCATTGAGGACAGGCGTGACATCTACCGTGCGATCCTTTTGACTAACTTGGTAGACAAGGGATATGTGATTGACTCCTGTACGGACCAAACCTGCCCCAATCATATCACAATGCAAGAGGTCAACATCATCTTGGATCACGTGATGCGGGAGGCCAAATCACGTGGTCAGGTTACGACCTTTAGTATAGATTGTAAGTCTTGCCGCAGCTTCACCACACCAGCAACCCAGCCTGGACATGTAGACAAAAAAGGAATGGCAATCAAAACCTCCAGCATCGAGCTAGGTACTGGTAGGTGTGGCGATACGACCTATCCTTCTACCTATTTGCATTACCGAAGGGTAGCTGACCCTATATTTTTTGATAAAGATACCACCCAACAATTGATGGCCCCTGTCTTTGACCCAGACAGCAACCGCATGTTAGTAAAGCCAATCTGGTATGTGCTCAATAATCGGCTAAATTGCGAGAAAGTCAAACGCAAACAGGTCACCCAGATGGATATGCACTTTGAGGTCCCGCCTACTGCTGGTGGTGATACGTTGTTAGCATGTCGTGATACAAACTTTGTACTTACACCAGATTGCCCTACCTTTATTAACAACCTGGGTGGGCAGGCAGCCTCTAACTTTAACAACCCACCGATGCCCACCCAAGACACGCGGGTGAGGTTAGAAATGACCCTAAACCGCAAAAAGTTGCATCATATCTCCCGCAAATACCAACGCCCATGAAACCCTACCTACTCCTCTTTGGCCTGATCTGGCTCTGCACACAACCACTAAGTGCACAACAACGACAAGCGGCATTTTGGGCGTTTGGAGATGCTTACTCAATAAATTTTAATGAACCCACACTCAATGTCAAGAGTTACAACCAGTTGTTCCCTTTTTACAATTACAATTCTGGCTGGGCAACGATCTGTGACAAAAATGGCAACTTTTTGTTCGGGGCAAACGGTAACCGCATTTGTGACAAGGAGTTCTATACTATGAAAGGTGGCCTCAAGCTATCAAACCAACGCCTGACTAGAAATGGTGGACCCAACACCGATTTTTGGTTACCTATGATTTTAGAACGTGGGAATGGAATCTACTGGACCTTTTATTATACGCTCAATACCTGTGCCTATCTTTCCAATAATGAATTCTCTTGTCCAGGCGCACCTAATGGTTCAATCAACCGGGCTATTGTAGATATGAACAAAGAGAGTGGATATGGTGCTGTGATCAGGCCTAGGGAAGTGATCGATACCTTTTCGGCCCGCCAAATGGCAGTTGCTCTGCAGCAGAATGGAAGAGATGCTTGGTTCATCACCCATGGGGCTATGGATAATGAATTCCGATCCTATGCCATCACGGACACAGGCCTCAACAAAACGCCCGTAATTTCAAGGCAAGGTCCTCGATATGATGCGTTTCCTATCAATTTAAATGGCCCATATCCTATTTCAGGCACTATGATATCTTCCCCTAACTCGGAGTTAATCGCCACCAAAACTTGTTTCTTAGCTGGTACAGATTCTAACGTTTATATCTTCAAAATCAACAGGACCACAGGATCAGTCAACCAACTATTCAGCATAAAGGTGCCACAATATTGTTATGGGCTTAGTTTTTCCTCTGATTCTAAAAAACTATATTGTTTTGCAGGTTCCCAACAAAGCAATACATTACTCCGATGGGTTTACAGCACTTTTAAGTATGATTTATCAGTACTTGATTCGGCTCAGGTTTTAACCTCAGTGGTCAACCTAGGATTTCACCGCTCAACTGAGTCAAATACAGCGATGCTTGGACCTACTGGAGCTATTTTGTTTGGACAGAATACCACGATCCAAAATGGTTCACTAGGAATCCTTACAAATCCAAATGGTGCTGGTACTAATGTTGGATACAATCCACGCTTTTTCTCAACTGCAAGGTCTCCAAATTATGGCTATGGATTTCCAATCCTAAATCAAACCTTGGTGCGGAATGCATACCGACTGCAAGCTGCAGTTAGCAAGGATACCTGTTGCCCTGGTGACACAATTAACGTCTATGGTTATGGCGCAGAGTCCAATCGTTTCTTGTGGGAGGCCAATTCGGCATTGCTTGCAAATAACTTAGGTACGGTCCGTGCAGTGCCAACGCAATCCACCAGTTTTCAGGTCAAGGCCTGGAACGGAGTTGATAGTGCCGAAGCAAACACCTCAATCGTGGTTGTTGGCAAACCGCAGCAACCCATCGTGCAATGGGATGGACGAGATTCGCTTTTTGTGATCAGCCCAACAAGTCAACGCTACTTCTGGTATCAGAATGACACCTTGATTCGGTCCACCAATGCAGCAGCGATCAGGATCATCAGAGGACAGGCATATCGAGTGCGGGCAGTAGGTGCGGGGTGTATGTCAGACCCATCGAACCTCTTGATTACCAATTTATCAGGACAGATAGCAGCAGAATCCTTAATACAGTATGGTCCTAACCCAAGTACAGGAATTTTAACTATACGGTCAAGAATGGGCAATATGCCGCTAGAAGTGCGTGTGCGTAACGTGGCTGGCCAAGATCTTGGTACCCATTACTTGAATGAGAGCACCATCGAGTTAGACCTTGGGCAACATGGTAAAGGGCTTTACCTTTTGGATGTACTGGCTGATAAACTGATTTCGAAACCTGTAAAAGTAGTGGTGTTATGATAAGTACTTTCCCGACTATGCAGAGCAGCCTACGTATCTTGAACCTTCTCCCGCAAATACCAACGCCCATGAAACCCTACCTCCTACTCTTTGGCCTGATTTGGCTCTGCGTACAACCAATTAGTGCCCAACAACGACAAGCGGCTTTTTGGGCGTTTGGCACTACCTATACCATTGACTTTAACGAGCCCACACTCACTGTTAATAAGTATAACCAACGTTTCCCTTTTGGCAATTTTAGATCTGGTTGGGCGACAATCTGTGATAAAAATGGCAACTTTTTGTTTGGTGCCAATGGCAACCGGATTTGTGACAAAGAGTTCAACACGATGAAAGGCGGTGGAACTTTGTCTAACCAGCGTCTTACAAGAACTGGAGGACCAAATACCAATTTATGGATGCCAATGATTCTAGAACGGGGAAAGGGTATTTATTGGACATTTTATTATACACTCAATACCTGTACCTATCTTTCCAATAATGAATTCTCTTGTCCAGGTGCACCCAATGGCTCAATCAACCGTGCCATTGTGGATATGAATCAAGAAAGTGGATTTGGAGCTGTAGTCAGGCCTAGAGAGCTTATCGATACCTTTTCAGCCCGCCAAATGGCAATAGCCTTGCACCAGAACGGGAGAGATGCTTGGCTCATAACCCATGGGGCAATGGATAATGAATTCCGATCATATGCAATCACTGATACTGGACTCAACAAAACGGCAGTTATTTCAAGACAGGGTCCTCGCTATGATGGCTTCCCAATAAATATTAATAGTAGTAACTATCCCATTTCAGGAACTATGATTTCATCGCCTAATTCGGAGTACATTGCACTAAAAACCTGTTTCATTACAGGTACAGATTCAAACGTATATGTATTCAAAGTTAATAGGACTTCTGGAAACATCAATTACTTATTCAGAATAAAGGTACCACAATATTGTTATGGACTCAGTTTTTCATCCGACTCCAAAAAACTATATTGTTTTGCGGGTACTAATAAAACTAATCCCTTACACCAGTACGTTTATAATACATACAAATATGACCTTTCTGCACTTGATTCCATACAGGTTTTAAACTCAATGATAAATCTTGGTTTACATCGCTCAACTGAAGGCAATACTGCTTTACTTGGACCAACGGGTACCATCTTCTTTGGACAGAATGAAGCCATACAAAATGGGGCATTAGGTATAATATCAAATCCAAACGGAATAGGAAATAATGTTGGTTATAACCCCCAATATTATTCACCCAATACACCCGCAAATTATGGCTACGGTTTCCCGATACTAAATCAAACCTTAGTACGCAATGCTTATATGTTACAAGCAGCAGTCAGCAGGGATACCTGCTGCCCAGGCGACACGGTTAATGTTTATGGTTATGGCGCAGAATCCAATCGCTTTTTGTGGGATGCTAATCCGGCGTTGCTAGCCAATAATCTCGGGACGGTCCGTGCAGTACCAACACAGTCCACCAATTTTCAGGTCAAGGCATGGAATGGTGTGGATAGTGCTGTAGCAAATACCTCAATCGTGGTCGTCAGCAAACCGCAGCAACCCATTGTGCAATGGGATGGGCGAGATTCGCTTTTTGTAATCAACCCAACTAACTTTCGTTACTTTTGGTACCAGAATGACACCTTGATTCGATCTACCAATGCAGCAGCGATCAGGATCATGAGAGGACAGGCATATCGGGTGCGGGCAGTAGGTGCGGGGTGTATGTCAGACCCCTCGAATTTGCTGATAACCAACTTGTCTGGCCAAATCGCCGCCGAATCCATAATACAGTATGGTCCTAACCCAAGTACAGGGATTTTAACTATACGATCACGCATAGGCAATATGCCTCTGGAAGTGCGTGTACGTAACGTAGCTGGTCAAGATCTTGGTACCTACTCCCTGACAGAGGGTACAACAGAGCTAGATTTAGGCCAATTTGGCAAAGGCCTTTACCTCCTGGAGGTATTGGCTGATAAACTGATTTCGAAACCTGTAAAATTGGTGGTGTTATGATACAGCGTTTTCTCCTTGGTTTTTTTGTGCTTCTATTGCTACCATTTGTTTTAGTAGCACAGAGTACTTTATTTATTATCGACGGCAACCCTTATGGTGTAAATACGCTGAAAAGTGCCCTAGATGATGCCAATGACCCTTTAAATCCAGGCACTGACACCATTAGGGTAGGCACCAACCTCACCGACATTTACATCGACAGCATCTTACCGGCCATCACCCAGCCAGTCTATATTGACTTGCGCAATTCGGCTGGGCAGCGTGTGAAGGTGCATTTTAGGGCCAACCAAAGCAGTGCACCTCTATGGTTTCAGAACGTGCCATTTACGCTCAAAAATGCGATCCTGCTTGACTCTGCCACGTTGCCTGCTATAGTAGACTTTAGTCGTACAGTAGGAGGCAATATCAACGGGATCTTGATCGATAGCGTACACTTCGAGAAGATAGGCGGTGGTGAAGGTGGCAATACTGGTATTTTGTGTGATGATCGTGAGAGTGGGAGCATATCAAACATCACCATCTCTAACTCCAGCTTTAATGTGCTTGACTATGGTATTAACCTATCTAGTAAGGAAACCAACAGCAACGCAGCTCAATTGGTCAATGTAGAGATTTGGGGATGCAAATTTGGGTATGACTATATCAATCGAAATATTTCCGATGCTGTACGCAATCCCATCCAGATTGCCAATGCAGATGGTCTGAAAATCGGAAGAGCAGACCGCGCATTAAACGTAATCTGTGGTGCAAAGGATAGTCCTTGGGCACTTGTGCGGGTAATATCCTCACAAAATGTTAATATCCAACATAACAAACTTGGCATTGGTTCTGATGATAAAGGATACCTTCCAAAGCCCGCTCTAGTCGGGATAATTCTTGATGGAGTAGAAGGATTTAGAATTGGAAGTTCTAGTGCTGGAGATAAAAATGAGTTGATGGCCACGAATCTTGGCATTTTATATGGTTGTAAGTATGGTCAAATATCCAATAACTGGATTGGTACTTATTATGGCAACACAAGTTCAGACACCTCAAAAGGCAAATATTTTATTATTAGCGATAATCAAGCAGGGTTCAACTTGAGTTTATGTGGTGGGGTTTTGCCTCAATTTTATCTTACCACTTTAAACTCTACAATGGCCTCCCATAATATCCGTTTTGGAGGCGCTGGAACAAACCAAAATCTATTCACCCGAGGAACTGGGGTTTTGACCCTGTCAGGCAAACAAATTTGGTTTAGCCCAAATAATATATGGGATAACAATAAACAAATCGCACCGTTCCGTATTCAAAGCAGCACCCTATTATGCACCACTGCGTCCAACGGCGGCAACTACGCCCGCAGCAAACCGTCCATCGATAGCGTTAAGGTGTTTTCGGCTACGCAATTACGGGTCAAGGTATCGGCTGCAAGGCCAGGAGATAGGCTGCATTTCTATCTCGTGCGTGACTCGGCAGATCATCTGGACGAATTCATAGATAGTTTGCCTGCCATCTCAACTGGCCAATATACCTACCTGGTACGGTTTCCAGCTGGGTTATCCCTCGGGCAATTTCGGCGGTTGGCAGTTACTGGTACTGACACTAGTGGTACATCCGAAATCACTTACCACAATATCAACCTCCAAAACCCTGCTGGGCCTAAAGACACGATCCGGATCACGAATGTAATTCAGCGGAATACCTATTGCTATAATGCCAATAATGGCGCCTTGCAGTTTCAATTGGTGGGTTTTGGCTGCAACCTTGATAGTAGCTATTTCGTGCGTGTTGGTAGCTCGGTGCGCAAACGGTTTACCCTGATTTCTGTCGATACCAGCACTGGCACACATACCTATTCCATAAGTGGCTTGGGGTCAGGTACCTATGTTAGTTATTTGTATGGTGGGGCAGGTGTCGTGATTCCGTCGGTAAGTTTCTTCATCACTGAGCCGGCGGTAACAGCTACAATCCTGGGCATTACTGGCCAAACTTGCCAGACAACGGGTACATATTCGGGTCAGATCAAATACAATATGGCCTATAGTTTGGGGGCATTAGGCGATACGATCAATGCAAACAAGCACATGCTTCAGCTTTGGTCTGGCAGCACTCTGTTATCCGAACAAATGCTAAACAATGGCAATAACATCACCACCAATTTTTCGATCCCGGCCCAATACCAAAACGATCAGTTGACAGTTAAGTTTATCGGTTTAGGATTTGTACCCAACCCTGATCCGGAGGCGCCGATTTGTGTTAATTGCAATTTCCCCCTCTGCCAAACACAAACGAACATTAACCTGCCAGCTTACAGTCTTGGTTTATTTATCCAAAGTCCAATCACGTATGATGGTGCTCGTGCGGTATATTACAGCTGTCCTGATGATAGTACAGCTATCCAAACCCGCTTATTGGGTGACATTACTGCACCAGGGGGTATTTCCATCCTGCCAAAATCGGTAAATAATGTTCGCATTCTGGTTTGGCGTAAGGCCCCTGGTGCGACATCCTATTCGGTTTACAAACGTTTGGGCCAGAGCACCACAGCATTTACGTTGGCTGGTGCTCAACATGTATTGCCATCGTTAAACCTCCCCTTAGGGGACTATCGCCTACGGGCATATCCAGACTCTGCCAACTTTAAGTGCTACGCAGCTGATTCATTTTCTGTGCGGCGGCGGGGCCCACCACTTTCGGGCAATGTATATACCATGCCATCCAAATGTGCAGAGGGGCGGGCATCTGGCTCGGCAGTTTTGTTCTTGGATGGTGGTAGCAATCCCACAGTCATCTGGGAGCGGAAAGTAGGTAACACATATACCCGGATTGATACCACAAACCAGTCAACCAACATCCAGAACCTTGCCACAGGGCAGTATCGGGTGCGTGCCACTGAGGCTTATGGTTGTTATTTATCCTTCCTATTTGCTATTGACTCAGTCAAAGCACCGAACAAACCAACCATCATCAACAAGGATAGTGCGAGATGCAAACTATACGGCAAGTTCACACGCGACTCTAGTACCAGTACCAGCTATAATTTCATCTGGGCGACAAAAAAAGACACCAATATTGTATATCGGTCACAAGTTAATGCCAATATCAATTCATTATTCGTAACAGATACCCTACCTACTAAGTATTTACCCAACGCTGATACCATCTACCTCTGGATCCAGAATGACCTTGGTTGTCTCAGCCTAGTTGCCAAATATTATTATATCAAACCATGGCCCGATCGTCAATTTAATATATGCATTCGTTGGGGCAAACCCACCGACCCTGTTGTGCCGCCAGCAACACCAACCGTCATCAATGCGACGCTTGGTGGGCAGTTTTTGGCATCTGCCAATGCAGCATCTGCGGCCTGTATAGCATTGGGTGCTGCAACCGTCCAGAACTCGACACTAGGATGTTATGACCCTGCAACCTATCGAGATAGCCTCACCATTCGTTACCCTACGGAGCCACAACAAACGACACTCTACTACTACAACCGAGGAGGTCAACTAGTTGCCACCGTCCCACCTGAGGGCGTACAACGGCTAACGACTAGGCCGACGAATCGTTCACAAGAAGCTGATTATCAACTAGCCACACAATACGAATATACCACCACTGGTCAGCTCATCGCCCAGACGAGCCCTGATGCTGGCAAACAGGTCCTGTATTACAACAGGGGTGGACAACTGCGCCTAACTCAAAATGCGGACCAAAAAACCCGCCGCGAGTTCAGCTACATAAAGTATGATGCCATTGGCCAAACAGTAGAAAAAGGTGTGGCTAGGGACTCTTCAAATACTTTGAGGGATTCGTTAGAAAAATACTACCGAGTGTTGGAAGTTGGTTATGACAACTGGTTTGATCAAGATAGTGCCTTCGGCCTTTCGGTAGATCAGAAATTCCCGCAATTTGGGGGTGTTTCTCCACGCTTTAGGCGTCTGGAATATGTACGCACTTTTTATCATGAAGCGGATAGTACCATCCGTTTCCGTGGGCAATACCAGCAGAATTTACTTGGGAAACCGAGCTACACCACAAGCCAAGGGCGTGAAAGCAAGCACCAAACAAAATCCTTTTTCAGTTATGATCCGCATGGCAATGTGGAGTGGATCTGTGTGGATTTAGTGGGTTTAGGGCGCAAATATGTGGCCTATACCTATGACCTCATCAGCGCCAAAGTGCTGACCATGTCCTATAACCCAGGCTATACGGATCAATATTTTGTACGCTATGGTTACGATCAGGACAACCGCATCATCAAAGTCGAAACCAGCCCAGACTCCTTGATTTGGGATACGGATGCAACTTATAAATACTATATGCATGGGCCGTTGGCAAGGGTGGAGCTCGGCCATGACAAGGTACAAGGTCTGGACTATACCTATACCATCAATGGTTGGCTAAAAGGCATTAACTCCATCAGGGCAAGTTCAGATGATGATTTGGGTAGAGATGGTAAGCGTGAAAACGATAGCCACATGACCAAGGATGAGTTTGGAATGGCTTTGCACTATTTCAGGGGTGACTATGTAGCGCAAAATGAAATAGGCCTGCTAAAACCAGAGGAACAAAGCCAGCAGTTCCGCAGCCTATACAATGGCAATATCGCTGCCTGGACCCAGACGCAACACTCAGGCCAAGCCTCAGTAGTGACAGCTAAACCCAACTTTGAGACCTATCGGTATGACAAACTAAACCGCATCAAGAGTAGTCAATCACAGTATGTTGATGTTTCGGCATACGAAGGCGGTGCATCAATGTTGAATGGCCATTCCAAACAATTTGAGACCCAATATCGCTATGATGCCAATGGCAACCTGATGTCCTTGGTGCGTCGGGATAGCGGTGGTGTGGTTGTGGATACGCTACTTTACCAATATTATAATTTGACGAACCGGCTACACCGAGTCATTGATTATGCAGGCCAAACTGATCGTCTTGACGATCCTGAAGATACCCTTACCTATACGTACAATGCCATCGGCCAGCTGGTGCAAGACCTGAAGGCTGGCATCAACCTGACTTGGAATGACAATGGCAAATTAGTACAGGTAGAAGATGTGGTGCCCAATCGCAAACCCACCCTCCAATACCGCTATGACGGTGCGGGCAACCGGGTGGCTGAGGTGG
>CANHWS010000068.1 GCA_947464365.1 Cytophagaceae bacterium
ATACAAGGTATTGGGCCGTTTTTTACATTTGTTGAGGTTAGCTAAGAAAACCATATTGGTCTATGCTAGACATCTCAAACTTTATTTTCCCCGCTGGCCTCTTTATCCTCTCCTACACCCACCACGGAAAAATCCACCGTACCAAACTAACCAAGTCTGAATAATGAAATCCTTCGTTATCACCTTCATAATGGGCTTTTGGATGTTGGTCTGCCATGGTCAACAGGTAATCTGGAACAAAGTCTATCCAGCACCCAGGATCGATGAGGCTCATGGGATAGTAAAAGTTGACACCAACCACTATCTGATTTGCGGATTGTCTTCTTGGGCAGGCAAACAACTACGTACCCCGAATTTAACACCTAGCCAGAACCATTCAGGTGCCTCATTAACCAGAATCAATGGAAAAGGAGATACGCTATGGAACCGCAACTTAGGGTTCTATGGTGGTGCTTATGGCATGACTTTGCACACAAACGGTAACCTTTACATCATCATTTGGCAACAAAGGTTGCGCGATTATACTTTTGATGATAGACAATACCTGATCAAGTGTGACACCGCAGGTCATGAACTAGCACGCAAAGAAATCATAGTCAATGGAGGGGTGAGAGCACTTAACATAGGCCTCTTCGAAGCCCCCAATGGTGACATCGTGACCTACGGCTACAACACCCCCAGCACACTAGGCACCAGTCAATGCGACTGGTTGGTGGGCCGTTTTGACCAGAATCTGCAGCAAAAGTGGCTCCAGCAATACAACCCACGCCATGTTTTCCCATGCTGGTGTTATGCCAGCAATGACTTCAACAATCGCATTTTGGTTTCGGGGCAGAAGGGGCAGCATATTGCAGTGCTACCTGTGGACTCAAATGGTATTACAAGAGACACGGCAAAGGTGCTTTATACTTCACCTGATAACGCTGGCATAGAAAACGTAGCAGTTCAAAGATTGGCAGATGGTGGGTATCTCGCTTCTGGTTCAATGAATTACCGCACCTATGCGAAGTATATCCTAGGAAAATATGACGATCAATACAACCCACTTTGGGAACGATATGAAGATAGTGCTGGACTAGGCGCTGTCATACCTACAATTAACCAAGATGGTTCTATCGTCATTCAATATGGTTCAGACAGAGTTGGACAGAACTTCCTAGAAAAAATAGACTCCAATAATGCGACCCAATGGATAGTTCCACTTGGAATTCCAAACTTGACCTCAATTAACGGTTATTATAGCATGGCTTACAACCCAGACGAAAGTGCAATTTTAGTTGGGCTAAATTGGGTTCGAGTACCACCTCCTGGTACTGGACCTGGTACCAGCTATGACTACCTTTTTACCAAAGTAGCACAAATGGGTCGCAAGTTTGACCCCGTCGCCCTGCCCAACAGCACAGTGGCAGCCTTATCAGTTACACCCTACCCCAACCCAACGTCAGGGGTACTCAACTTTCGGGGGCTCAATACACCTGCCCAGCTCAGTTTGGTGAGTGTTAATGGGCAGTCCGTAGGCCAGTGGCCTGTGTTGCCCGGGCAGGCCCTAGACCTAGGTCAGCTCCCGATGGGCGTCTATTTTTATCGCCTTATGACTGCTGGGCAGGTAGTGAATGGGAAGGTGGTGGTGAGTCAATAGACTTTATCCGCCATTTAGTTTCCAGCAAGCTCCTGCACAATGCCAGCTATCTTCACCGCTGCATTCGGCATCGCTAGTTCTTTGATGGCTGCACTAAGGGTTTGGCGTCGTTCATTGTCATCCAACAATGTCAAGACCACAGGCAACAGCTGTTCCGAAAGTTGCTGATCTAAGATCGTGATCGCTGCATGACGATCTGACAGCGCCCTAGCGTTTTTAGTCTGGTGGTCATCCGCGACATTGGGGCTCGGCACCAAAATCGTCGGCTTACCTACCAACGTCAGCTCAGATACCGATAAGGCCCCTGCCCTACTCAGTACCACATCCGCTGTGCTGTAGGCAATGTCCATATCTGCAATAAACTCGGTGATAACTAAACCACTTGGTTGCCCATTAGGGTAAAGCTGCTTTATCTGATCTGTCACCGTGCCAAAACCTGACTTACCTGTTTGCCAAATGATCTGGACACCCGCGTTCAAGAGGGCATCATGATGCTCGACCAAGGCCCGATTGATGGTCCTAGCCCCAAGGCTACCACCAATCACTAGCAAAACTGGCTTAGCAGGGTCAAAGCCATAGAATTTGTATCCTGTATTGCGGTGTTCCTCCGTAAGGGCCGTCAATGATTGGCGGACCGGGTTGCCTGTAAAGACCAATTTCACATGCGGAAAGTAACGTTGCAACCCTGGGTAGGCAACGCAGATACGTTTCACCCTTTTGGCTAGCAGTTTATTGGTCAGGCCAGCATAGCTATTTTGTTCCTGGATCAGGGTAGGAATGCCCATTAATTGGGCTACGAATAAAACTGGGCCGCTGGCATACCCTCCTACCCCGACCACCACATTTGGCCTAAAGTCGGCCACGACTCGATAAGCCTTGACCAAACTGGCAATGAGCTTAAATGGGAATAACAAGTTTCGACCAAGGTTCTGGAGCGATAACTGCCGTTGAAGGCCAGCGACAGGCAAACCTATGATGCGGTAGCCAGCTTGGGGTACCTTCTGCATTTCCATTTTGCCCTCCGCTCCAACGAACAACACCTCTGCCTCCTCGTCTAGCTGTTGCAAGGCCTGCGCAATAGCGATGGCTGGGTAGATATGCCCTCCCGTTCCGCCACCAGATATGATATACTTCTTCAAAGCTCTATTACGATAGCTTCGGACCGCTTAGGCCCCATAAACAATAACTTTAGGAAACACCTTTAGAAGATAGGCCAGAGCACATGCCTCAATCTTCGCCTAGGTCATCATCATCGGCGTCTTGGTTCGAGAACGCGACCCGACGTTGGGTACCATCGGGCTCCTGGTCGGGCTTGTCGGCACGGCTAACTGCCAGAATGATACCAATTGATAGACCCGTCGCAATCAAAGAGTTACCACCCATGCTAACTAGCGGCAATGGCTGCCCAGTGACCGGAAAAAGACCAACAGCAACACACATATTCAGCAAGGCTTGCAACACCAAGCTAATCGTAAGGCCAGCCGAAAGCAAACCCGCAAAGGCATTGCTACTGTTCCTAACAGCAATCGTCCCTCGCCAAAGTAGTGTCAGGTAAAGCGCCAAGGGCACTATCCCCCCAATGAAAAAGCCATACTCTTCTACCAAGATGGCGTAGATAAAGTCAGAATAAGGATGCGGCAAAAAGTCTTTCTGTTGACTGTTGCCCGGTCCTCGCCCGATCCAGCCACCACTAGCAATGGCAATAAAGCCCTGCTCTGCTTGGAAGGGCACATCATCAGCCGACATATAGACCTCGATGCGGCTAACAAGTGTTTTGCCACGTTCGCCCCAAACATACATCACTCCACCAGCCAATATCCCGAGTAGGGCCAAGCTCCCGATCAGTTTCATTGGCACACGGCCTACCAACATCAGCAAACCACAAGTACCAAGCAACATAATGCCCGTACTAAAGTTAGAGTACATGATCATGCCACAGACGACAACAATCCAGGCCAATAGCCAGAAGATTTGTTTCCGTAATAGCTCAAGCGTGTTCTGGTATTTGGACAAAAAAGCCGCCACATAGGTAATGAGCGACAACTTGGCCAAATCCGATGGCTGGACCGTTTGGCCAATGATCGGTATCGTGAACCAACGTGATGCTGAGTTGATCTCAGTCCCCTTAAACACGGCAAACAACAATAAGGGAAGCGAGATCACTAAGCCAATCTTACTCCACTTAGCAAAGTGTCGGTAGTTGGCCTTATGCGCAAAATAGAGACAGCTCAACCCCACCAACATCAACAACGAATGTTTCAGCAGGTAATACTCGGTGTTGCCGGCCTGCTTGCGATAGGCCAAGGTGCCAATGCTGCTATACACCCCCGCAATGCTGAACATCGTCAGGAAAGCAACCACCATCCAAATTGCACGGTCACCTTTGAGGTTAGCTCTGAGCCAGTTCGTTATCATCTAAAAAAATCCTGAGGGGGAAGGAGGACAAAGAGTATATATAATAGGTGTCAACACGTCGATGGGTACAAAAGCATAAAGGTCTAACCAAATAGCCTGAGCTCAACCTAACAAGCAATGCCAACCTACTTAATGAAATCAAGGCTAGACATAACCAAGCCAATCACCACCACAAACTAGAAGGAGGTCAAAGCCAAGGGCGGGCACAATTTAGCCAGATGTAGGCTATGTTGCCACCACTGCAACAAAAAACGCCCTGCGCTTTTTTGTCAAAAGGGCAAGGCGTTAAGGATAATGTGAGGCGCGGTGCCTAGCACTGCAACACAATAAGGGCGAACGATGGGGATCGAACCCACGACCTCCAGAACCACAATCTGGCGCTCTAACCGACTGAGCTACGATCGCCGTATATCAGACACTTTGCCTGATCGGGTTGCAAAAGTAGCAATAGTCGCTGATAGCGCAATAGTCTGGCAGAAAAAATATGATTGCAGCAAACCTAACATTACCCTCAGGACTTGCTTTAGGACCTTAGCGACATGTATTTTTGGGAAAATGACGGACCAACAGGTGTAGTGATAATGACCAAGCCCTCCAAAAGCGTAACACCTAGTTTATGACTAGGGCATTTGTAGGCCCAGAATATTTCCGTACCTTTGCACCTCAAATCAAACAACTAACTCTTTTTGGGTGTGTTGTACCCAATTGAAGCGGCCGAGAGGCCAAGTAAAAGACGGTAACGAACACACAGTTCCAGTGCAAAAAGTAGAACCTTTAACTGTTCAGAAATGCCCACAATCCAACAGTTGGTGCGCAAAGGACGGGAGACCTTGGTCTTCAAGTCAAAATCGCCAGCACTAGACGCCTGTCCGCAACGCCGGGGCGTCTGCACCCGTGTGTACACCACAACGCCTAAAAAGCCAAACTCGGCTATGCGTAAAGTGGCCCGTGTACGCCTTACCAATAGCAAAGAGGTCAACGCCTACATCCCAGGCGAAGGTCACAACTTGCAAGAGCATAGCATCGTCCTCATCCGTGGTGGTCGTGTTAAGGATTTGCCAGGTGTACGCTATCACATCGTCCGTGGTGCCCTCGATACCGCAGGTGTCAAAGGCCGTTTGCAAAGCCGTAGTAAGTATGGCGCCAAACGTCCTAAGCCAGGACAGCCAGCCGCAGCACCAGCCAAAGGCGGCAAGAAAAAATAAGGGCATAGTCCGCCTCTGTGCGTGACCAACCCCATTATTTAACACAAAAAAAGGTTCAACCCCGATGAGCAGGCGTGCCCTGAGCTGCTGCATCATCACAGGCCCTTACAGAAATGAGGAAATCCAAGCCTAAAAAACGCTACCTGCTTCCTGACCCTAAGTTTCAGGATACGCTCGTGACACGTTTTGTTAACAACCTGATGTTCGACGGCAAAAAAACCATCGCCTACAACATCCTTTATGGTGCAATCGAGCTAGTCGAGAAACGCACCAGCGAAAACGGCCTAGAGCTGTGGCGCAAAGCATTAAACAACATCATGCCAGCCGTCGAGGTACGCAGCCGCCGTGTAGGTGGTAGCAACTTCCAGGTCCCGAGCGAAGTTCGCCCAGACCGCAAAGTCTCCCTCGGCATCAAATGGATGATCAAATACTCGCGTCTTCGTGGCGAGAAAACAATGGTTGAGCGTCTTGCGGGCGAGATTATCGCTGCTAGCAAAGGCGAAGGTGCCGCTGTAAAGAAGAAAGACGACACTCACCGTATGGCCGAAGCTAACAAGGCCTTCTCACACTTTAGGTTCTAATCATGGCCAAGCAAGATCTGTTGCTCCTGCGCAACATAGGCATCATGGCGCACATTGACGCTGGTAAAACAACGACAAGCGAGCGCATCCTTTATTACACTGGCAAAACCCACAAAATTGGTGAGGTTCATGACGGTGCTGCAACCATGGACTGGATGGAGCAAGAGCAAGAGCGTGGTATCACCATCACCTCGGCTGCTACAACCACCCACTGGAACTACCCTACCGAACAAGGCGAGGTAACCCCAGAGACTCAGTCATACAAAATCAACTTGATCGATACCCCAGGTCACGTTGACTTCACAGTCGAGGTAGAGCGCTCATTGCGCGTCCTTGATGGTGCAGTTGCGTTGTTCTGCGCAGTATCTGGTGTTGAGCCGCAGTCTGAAACCGTTTGGCGTCAGGCTAACAAGTATCACGTCCCACGCATTGGTTTCGTCAACAAGATGGACCGTGCTGGTGCTGACTTCTTCAACGTCATCAAAGAAATCAAGGAGAAACTCAATGCCGTACCGGTTCCGCTTCAGGTACCAATCGGTGCCGAGGATACCTTCAAAGGTGTTGTTGATCTCCTGACCATGAAAGCCATCGTCTGGAACACACACGACGAAGGCAAGACTTGGCAAGAAATCGCAATCCCTGAAGACCTAGTAGATACCGTCAAAGAATGGCGTGCTTACCTGGTCGAGAGCATCGCCGAGCATGACGAGAAGCTACTGGAGAAATTCTTCGAAGACTCTGATAGCATCACCCGCGAAGAGCTGATGGCCGCTATCCGTAAGGCTACCATCGCCATGACCATCACCCCGATCTTGTGTGGCTCTGCCTTCAAGAACAAAGGTGTACAGACCATGCTCGATGCCGTCATGGCCTACTTGCCAAGCCCACTTGAGCTCCCTGCCATGGTTGGCACCAACCCTGACACAGGCCTCGAAGAAGACCGCCAACCAGATCCTAAAGGTCCGTTTGCTGCTTTGGCTTTCAAAATTGCTACTGATCCATTTGTTGGTCGTTTGTGTTTCTTCCGCGTTTACTCTGGCAAGCTAGAGAGCGGCAGCTACGTGTTCAACATGCGTACCGAGAAGAAAGAGCGTATCAGCCGCCTGATGCAAATGCACGCCAACAAGCAAAATCCGCTTGACTTGGTAGAGGCAGGAGACATCTGTGCTGGTGTTGGTTTCAAGGACATCAAGACTGGTGACACCCTCGTCGAAGAAGGCAAACCAATCATCTTGGAGTCCATGTCGTTCCCAGAGCCAGTTATTGGCTACGCGATCGAGCCTAAGAAAACTGCCGATCTTGACAAACTGAGCAACGCCATCACCAAGTTGGTGGAAGAAGATCCTACCCTCCGTGTTGAGACTGATCAGGAAACTGGCCAGACCATCATCCGTGGTATGGGCGAGCTTCACCTCGAGATCATCATCGACCGTATGCGTCGTGAGTTCAAGGTAGAGATCAACCAAGGTGCACCTCAGGTTGCCTACAAAGAAGCCCTTACCAAATCAGTTGAGCACCGCGAGGTGTACAAAAAACAAACTGGTGGTCGTGGTAAGTTTGCTGACATCGTTTTTGAGCTTAGCCCACGCGAAGACGGCAAAGAAGGCCTTGAGTTCGTTAACGGTATCGTCGGTGGTGTTATCCCGAAAGAGTTTATCCCTGCAATCCAGAAAGGATTCACGGAGTGTCTCAAGAACGGACCACTCGCTGGCTACCCAGTGACAGGTTTCAAAGTGCGTATTTTCCACGGTTCGTACCATGACGTCGATTCTGATGCGCTATCGTTCGAGCTTGCAGCCCGCATTGGCTTCAAAGAAGCAGCCAAACAAGCAGGTGCCCGTTTGCTCGAGCCAATCATGAGCGTTGAGGTCATCACCCCAGACGAATATACCGGCCCAGTCACTGGCGACCTTAACCGTCGTCGTGGTCTGATGAAAGGTATGGACAGCAAAGGTGGTGCCCAGATCGTGAAGGCAGATGTGCCACTAAGCGAGCTATTTGGTTATGTGACGGATCTCCGTACCATCACCTCTGGCCGTGCTAGTGCCAGCATCACCTTGTCTCATTACGAATTCTTGCCAAACAACCTTGCCGAGACCGTAGTCTCTAAAGCAAAAGGTTCTAGCGTTAACCACTAATCAGTATGAACCAGAAAATCCGTATCAAGCTCAAGAGCTTTGACCATAACCTGGTAGATAAATCAGCCGAGAAAATCGTCAAGGCTGTAAAAGCAACTGGTGCCGTCGTGAACGGTCCTATCCCGTTGCCTACCGAAAAACAAATCTACACCGTCCTCCGTTCGCCACACGTGAACAAGAAGGCCCGTGAGCAGTTCCAACTTTGCACCTACAAGCGCTTGGTGGACATCTACAGCAGCAACACCAAAACTGTTGATGCACTCATGAAGCTTGACCTGCCTAGCGGCGTTGACGTCGAGATCAAAGTATGATGATTGGGGGCCAGCCTAGGCTGCGCTCCTGATGACCAAAACCCTCAAAACCCTGGTTGCCAACCGTAGCCAGGGTTTTGAATTTTGGTCAAAATTACCCACTTTTGCGCCCCAGCATTCACATTTGGTCCTATAGCTCAGCTGGATAGAGCACCTGCCTTCTAAGCAGGCGGTCTCAGGTTCGAATCCTGATGGGATCACTTCTCCCCCACAACAAAAGCCCTGCAAGTCAGCTCACTTACAGGGCTTTTGCTATTTTTTTATCCTTTACCCCACTTACCACTAGCGCCCATGATTGGTCAACTCAGCATGGGTACCAAGCCCAAACCAAGCGTACTGCGGCCACTCCTTTGGCTATTGGGGCAATGGGTATGGTGGCTTGTACTTTTTCCAATTTCGTCAGGAGCAGCCAACTTTACCGCTCCTACAGGGCCGCCAAGCACTAGTCAAGTGCGTTTCTATATCCTAAAGTCTGAAGGCTATATTTCTGGCCCTGTATATGACTCGGCCCTTTACGTTCTCCAACTTGCAGAAACATCCGCACTATCGCTTAAAGACGATACCCTTCTGGCCGAAATTTGGGTTAACGTATCAGACATACAGCACACCTTAGGGGACTATGCAGCAGCCCTATCAACAATTCGCAAGGCCGAACCTATCATCCTAGCTGGGAAAAATGCCGTTTTACGGACCAAATTACAGCTGACCCTTGCCTTGCTATACGAGTATTATGGGCGTTATGACAAGGCCATGAGCTCGGCAGTTGCCTCGGTATCTGCAGCCGAAACTGCCAAGGATGGCGACCTACTGGCTGCCGCCTATATCCGGGTTGCGAGTATTTATGGCACCAAACGCCAGTCCCCTAGCCAGATTGCCTATCTCAACTTGGCCAAACGAAGCTATGGCCAAAACCAAAATAACGGTGGTCTTGGCAGGGTCAACACGGCCCTAGGTGCCGTTTATTTTCAGCAAGGCAAGTATGACAGTGCCAACCACTTCCTGCACCTAGCCTATCGGGACTACTCCTTAGCAGGGCATGATATATCGATGGCTGAGCCCTTGGACTTGATCGCTAAAGTTTATCTTGCTCAGCAGAAGTATCCGGATGCGATCCAGACTGCTGGTACCCTTATTGTTTGGGGTCATAAGTATCACAACCCGCTCACGATAGCCCAAGGTTATAACCATTTATCGGATGCACATAAGGCCAATGGTCACCTCAGCCAAGCCTTGATTGATAATGATAGTGCGCTGATCCACAGCAAAAGGTCTGGCAACAAACGAGCTCTAGCTGAAACAATTAAAACCCGTATCAACCTTTGTGGCTTGGTTGCAGACTACCGCCAAGCCTATCAACTGAACCAGAGTTATGAGCAGCTTAACGAAAGCATGTTCAACGAAACATCCCGCCGTCAGATCGAAGAACTCCAGACCGAGTATGACACCCAAAAGAAGATCAATGAGAATATCTTGCTGAAGCAGGATCTGGACCTAAAACAGGCCGAAACCTGGGTGCTGGTAGGGCTAGGAGGCGTGCTGGCTTTGGTAGTCGCTTTGCTTTGGTCCTACCTTTATTTGCGGAACAAGGCCTTGAAAAAGGAGCAAGCCATCAATCAGTTCAAAGACAAGATGTTTTCGCTTTTAGGGCACGAGCTAAGGGGACCAATGGCCTCTTTTGGGCACATCGGAGGGATGATAAACCATTACGTCAAACAGAATAATCAGGAAGAGCTCCTTAGTCTAGCGCAGGAAGTTTCGCAGGCCACAACCCATGTCAATTCCATGCTAGATAACTTACTGAACTGGGCTACCAATCAGCTTGGCTCCGGAGGCAACTTTGCGGTCCGTCCACAGCTGATCAGTAGCCAAAGCTTGGCAGATTTGCTGGCCGGCCTAGGTCCCTTGGCCAAACAAAAGGGCATAATGATAACCTGCGAGATCCAGCCGAACATTCAACTCAAGTCTGATATCAACCTATTGACGATCATTATCCGTAACCTGATGAGCAACGCCATAAAGTTCAGCCCAGCTGGCGGGTCAATCACATTCGTGGCCCAAAAGGCAGATGAGGTTGTGAAGTTTAGTGTATCTGATAGTGGCCATGGCATGACAACTGACGAGCTTGCAGCCTTGCTGAAAGGCAATCGGTTCGAGAGCAGGGCTGGCACCCATGGTGAACCCGGTATCGGACTTGGCATGCAGGTCGTGGTTAGTTTTGTAGGCCGACTTGGCGGTAAAATTTCGGGTAGCTCAGTCGTCGGCAAAGGAACCAAGATGCAGATCGAGATTCCGACAACTTTGAACTAACCGGTCCTGACAAATTCCTAGTTTTGATTTAACTTCCGTACGATTGCCCTGCACCTGAATGACCACGAACAAACTCAAGATATTAGCAGCAGAAGACAACAGACTAGAGGCACGCCAGCTATCCATCCTGATGGAGGGGCTCGGTCATGAGCTTGTGGCCATCACGACGAATGCCGATGATACAAAGGAACAATTTCAACGGCATAAAGCCGACGTACTCCTGATTGACATCCGGCTGGGCGGTACTGTTGATGGGATCGAGCTGGTGAGCCAACTTATGGCAATAAGGCCGACCCCCGTGATCTTCTTGACGGCCATGGGCGACAAAGCCACATTCGAAAGGGCTAAGCAGGTAGGCGCTTATGCCTTTTTGACCAAACCTTATGATGCATTGATGCTGGAGCGTAGTCTAGAACTAGCTGTCGAAAATTTTGAGCGACTTAATCCTGATCAAGCTGGGGCAGCATCCTTTACAAAACCAAGCATTAGCCTGCGCGAAAACAATGTTATCGAGAAAGTGCTGATAGAGGATATCATCAAGATTGAGGCTGAGGGGGCCTATTGCAACATTTATACCCAGCAGCGCAAATATGCCCACCGTAGCAGTCTGGCAGCAATGGAAGCCAGCTTGCCAGCCGGGGATTTTTTGCGCATCCATAAGAGCTGGTTGGTCCGCACCTCAGCAATCCTGAGTTTCCGATCCTCGAACAATGAGGTGCAGGTGCAGGACCTTTGGTTGCCCGTCGGCAGGACCTATCGAGAGGATGTAGTTAACCTTTTTGGGACCAGAGGATGACTAATCGTATGTTGGCTATTATCCAGCTTATGATAGCCATTTCAATCTGGAGTCTGTTAAGTGGCTGCGAGTCGATCCTAAAACCAAAGCATGGGGTATTTATCCCGGACGCCAACCTACGTCGATGCCTAATAGGTCAGCACCCGAAGCTGATGGCCAGAAACTACCTTGACACCTCTATAGCTGCCACTGAGTTGGTAGATTTATTGGACCTATCGGGGCAACAAATCAAGTCGTTAGAAGGCGTTCAGTATCTCAAACGCCTGAAGGCCCTGATTCTGAACAACAACCCTAAAATACGAATAGGACAACTGCCCGATTCGCTGACAACGCTGTACCTCAACGACTGTGGGCTTGAGGCTCTGCCCAACCCACTGCCACCAAGGCTAACTCGGCTATACTGTGACAATAACCATCTTCGCCAAATCCCGGCCCTACCCATAACCTTGGTAACACTCTTGGTAGGAAACAATGAGCTAAAGGATTTGCCCGCCTTGCCAAATCAGCTGGAGGATCTAAGCTGCTACTTCAACCAAATCGAAAAGCTGCCTACTTTGCCAACAACCCTACTGAAATTGCATTGCAACTTCAACCAGATTGGATCTGTCCCCACCCTACCAAATTATCTTGTCCATCTGTACTGGGCCAACAATCCTGCGGAGTGCCTCAGCAACCTGCCTGATAGCATCAAATATTACGACAAGTTACCAATAGTCTGCCCCATGAAGTAATCGTCATTATTCCACCCAATCAGCTATAGGGTTGCCTCTTCGATCAGACCAATGTAGTTGCCCCAAGGGTCGATGACTTGGGCTACAAGGGTGCCCTCACCAACTTGGGTGGCTGGTTGCTCCAGCAAAGCCCCGCACTGCAAAGACCAATCAAGGGTAGAAGCGATACTGGCCACCTTCCAATAGGCAACTTGGTTGTTTCCAACCTTAACATGGGCTACATCTGGGTCTAAGCCTAGCTCAAAGCCATTGATGTCAAAGCCGATATAATAGGGTGCCTCAAAGTAGGGTTCCTGCCCAGTCAGTTTGACATAAAATGCCCGTGCTGCAACAAGGTCAGGCGCATGATAGACGAGGGTTCGGAGGCTTAGAAACATGGTTGGTAAGTCAGGGGAATAGTTGTGTGGTGGTATAAAGCGGTGGCTTAGGCAAATAGTTGTTTCCAGGTCCCTTTCATCCTGTTGTACTTGAGGGTGCTTGGCAAGGCTGACCACCAATATTGGCTGAGCTCGACAGCAAAGCTTGGCTGCATATAACAGTTGATTGTGCAACCTTGGCAGGCCTCATGTCGCCCTTCCATCCGTACGAGCTGCTGCACGGCAGGACTGCGCCAAAGAGTATCCAGATCCCCATTGATGGGCAAGGCTTCGAGGCCAAGGTGGTAACAAGGCAATAGTAGCTTGTCCTCTGGAGAGATCACGATGGTTGTGCTAGCTGCTCGGCAAACCGGCGCATCGATCTGGTTACCACCTCGAAGCCGTAGGTCAATAAATCCCTCATTGAGGTACACACCTGGTTTGGTGGCCCAGGCACGAAGCGCCCGTAGTTGTTGAGGGCTTAGCTGTTCATCCTTAGCCTTTTCGTTATACTCAAACACTGGGTTCAGGATCAGGACCAAGTTATTGGGTTTGCAAAACAGGTCATATACCTCTTGTATCTGGTGTACATTATGCCCAAAGACCGTGAACAGGATATCAGGGCGTTGGCCCAACTTTTTAGCCACCTCGATACTGCGGACGAAGTGGTCGAAACAGTTAACATTACGACTTTTGTTATGCTCTTCTGCGATAGGTGAGTCCAACGAAAAGTGAAGCATATCAACCACACCGACTAGGTCCTGCGCGAATTTAGGATAGAGCAGGCAATTAGTCGTGACGGTCGTAATAAAGCCACGCTCTTTGGCCATGGCCAGCATTTTGGGCAGATCCCGATGCAGCAGAGGCTCGCCACCCGTAAAGTCAACCACCTTAACACCTAGGCGTTTGAGCGCATCCAGGTTG
>CANHWS010000069.1 GCA_947464365.1 Cytophagaceae bacterium
GATCAGAGTTATGGTGGTTCCAGCCGCATTGTTGGTTATGGTTACCAGCTGTAGTAACTCAGTCGAGCAAGGGCAGTCTGGACTTGCGATCAAGAACCCGTTGATTTTTGGTAGCCCAGGCCTAGAGGTTTTGCCACCAGGTAGGCACTATTTGGCACCAACATCCAGCTTCAAGGTTTATGACATGAGGCCTTTTAAGGTCAGCGAGAGTTTTGATGACATGATCACCAAGGATAACGTCCCAGTTGACTTCTCAATCCACTTGACACTGAAGCTAAACCCAGCGGGGGTGGCCACTTTGTTTAAAGAGTTTGGCGATGAGTGGTATAACGCCAACATCAAAGAGTCGTTCAGGACTGACGTGCGCAACGCCTGCAAGGAGTTTTCGATGCAAGACCTGACCACCGACGCCAAGGTGTCAGAGTACATGACAAGTTTGCTTCAGGCTAGTCTATCGAAGATGTTGATCACCAAAAAGATTCCGATTTTCCTAGAAGGCATCGAAATTGGTAAGGTCAATCCGCCCAACCAAGTCATCGAGGAGATTGCCAACACGGCTGTGGCCCAGCAAGCCCGTGCCACCGAGATACAGAAACTAGAGCGGGAAAAAGCTCGTGAGCAAACTGAAAAGCAACGTGCGACCTCAGATAAGGCCTATATGCAATCCCTTGCCATCACACCTGAGCAATACATCCAACTTCGGGAGATCGAGATCCGGAAGGAAATGATCGAGGTCATCAAGTCTAAGCCCAATGTTAGCATCATTGCCAACCTAGGAGGGGATCGCGTCTCGCCTATGGTGCAAGTAAAGTAGGTCTACTTCCTGATAAGCTCAACCTTATTTGATACGTAGTTTCTGTCCAATCCTGAGAGGTTTGGATCTATCGAGGTTGTTAAGGGCAACTAGGTCAGCGAGCTTGATTTTGTGTTTTTTGCAAATCCGTTCTAGGCTTTCACCACTAACGACGGTATGTATTTGTACTTCAGGAGTGCTAGGAATAACTACTTTTTGAGCCGCATTGCCCTCATCTGGTTTGACATCCTTTGTGCCATCGGTGGGGGCTGATTTTGCCACATCTGTCATTGCTGTGGCTTTAGCCGAAGTGTTATAGGTAGGTCTTTGGGGTGTCGCATCGATTAAGTTAGGGTCATTGTCCTGCAACTTATCGCCTACGGCAGAGTCTGACAATAGGCTATCCTGTTGCGGAATGGCATCTGTTTCATCCTCTGCCATTGTGACGGGGTCCTTAGGAAAGGCGATCATGTATGATTTACCAGATGCAACAGTCAAGCTGTTTTTACGAAGCCATGGGTTATACCACTTCAGGATCTTGTAGTTGATTCCTTGCGCGATGGACCATGCCGTTAGGTCAGGTATTGTGCTGCTGACCTTGACATAGCGCAACCTGAATGGTTGATATAAGTGTTTGCGCTCTACAGAGAACCCATAGTCTTCGGCATTCTCCATAATCTGTTTAAACGACAAGAGCCGAAACACATATCGCCCAGTCTCTTGGTTAACCAGCAGATCATAGTAGTTATTCATATTCTGGCTCGTCATCGAGCGTTGGAGGCCACCCATGCCCACATTGTAGCTTGCAAGGGCCGAAGTCCAGGTACCAAGGTTTCGTTTAGCCTGTTTGAAATACTTACAGGCCGCCACGGTGGCTTTTTGCGGATGAAAGCGTTCGTCCACTTCGTCTGTGATCTCGAGGCCATATTCACGGGCGGCAGGCTCCATCAGTTGCCAGAAACCGGCTGCTCCAGCAGGAGAGAACCTGTTTTCGAACATTGATTCGATAGCAGCGACATACTTAAAGTCCGCCGGGACACCCTGTTGTTTAAGGGTCTGCTGAATCATCGGGAACCACCTTGACGATCGTTTGATCAGCAACAAGGTATTGGCCTGCCAATAAACATTGAGCGTCAGTTCACGATCGAAACGTTCGTAAACCTCAATATCCTTAAGTGGTACCTCCTCCCCTGCAAACACCACATTATCAGGGATATTGAGCGAATAGACTTGATGCCGCCCTTGGAGTTGCGGATCATATTTTGGGCCAATGATACCCTGCCAGGTGAGCAAGGCATAAAGCAGGTATCCAGCAGTGAAGCATAAGGCTGGGAACACTAAACCCCAGCTTATCCGTTTCAGCCAAGTAGGGGCTTCTTTTTCAT
This sequence comes from Cytophagaceae bacterium, assembly GCA_947464365.1. Classification (GTDB taxonomy): domain Bacteria; phylum Bacteroidota; class Bacteroidia; order Cytophagales; family Flexibacteraceae; genus CANHWS01. The sequence goes on from CANHWS010000069.1 coordinate 2,179, forward strand.
TAGCCAATAATTGCCTGATTTTGTTTAGGCCAGCTGCCGTTAGGCGCTCACCATCCATCAGTTCGGTCAGATGATCTGATGGGCTTTTGCGTGGAGTTGGGGCTTTTGTTTGTTGACCTGTGGCTACAGTTTTGGCTTTTTTATCAGGTGGGAAAGATGCCTTAGACTGGTCGAGACCTTGTATTGCACGATCATCAGGAATCAAGGTTGTGCCTTTGGTTACGGCCGAATCTATCTGGATGACCTCATCGGACTTCATTTCTTTTGGTCTACCATCCTCTATCATGTTTGCTGAACTGGCAGTGATGCTAGGCTCTGTTATTGCTGAAGTAATGTCAGTTTTAGCCTCCATAGGATTGTTTTCATCCGTTGGTGCTGATGGATCAAGGATGACATCGGTTGATCCCTCAGGTAAAGCTAAAGCCTCATCATGGCTATCATCTTCAGGCTTTGGTATTGAGCTACCACTGGTTGAAGATGCTTCGTGGTCCTGCGCCTGGTCCTGCACATGGTCTTGCTGGGGGTCTAGGTTTGGATCAGGCATCTGGATAAGGACAATAGGATGGACAAACGATCGACATTTTGGTTGGCCTATTAAGCCAACCCCTAATATAGGATAAAGTAAGACAGGATGGAGCTTGACAGTCGTCTAGTGGAAACATCGCGGTACATATAAGGCATGTATTATGGCTTTAATACGCAAAAAAAACACCCCTATCCGTGCACGTATGCAAAGATCGAGGTGTTTTCATGTCTTGTTTGATGCCCTTGCGCCTACAAAACGCATCGCAAGTCTTCTAGACTAGAAGTTTGGTTGCAGCAGGTATTTGCTATAGAAGTCATCAATGACCTTGACAGCCTCAGTTGGGGTGTCCACAACATTGATGAGGTTCATGTCCTCGGGGTTGATGTAGTTTTCGCGTCCCAGCATCACAGTCTCGATCCAGTTTAGTAGACCTTCCCAATAAGAGCGGCCGACTAGCACGATCGGGAAGCGGCCTATCTTTTTGGTCTGGATCAGTGTTAGGGCCTCAAACATTTCGTCCATCGTACCCATACCGCCAGGCATCACGACATAGCCTTGGGCATACTTCATGAACATGACCTTCCGGACGAAGAAATAATCAAAGTTGATCATCTTGTCGCGGTCAATATAGACGTTATTGAACTGTTCGAACGGCAGTTGGATGTTGAGACCAACAGACTTACCTCCTTGTTCGAAGGCGCCTTTATTGCCAGCCTCCATGATGCCGGGGCCACCACCAGTGATAACACCATAGCCATGCCTTACGAGCTTAGCCGCAATTTCTTCGGCCATTTTGTAGTACTCATGGTTGTGAGGTGTCCGGGCAGAACCGAAGATGCTGACGCAGGGGCCGATCTTACTTAGTTTTTCAAAACCCTCAACAAACTCGGCCATCACCTTAAAGATGACCCACGAGTCCGAACTTTTGATCTCGTTCCAGTCGCGGTCCTTAAAGGCCTGCCGGATTTTTTGTTCCTCTTTCTCTTGAGCCATATTTGACTCTAGCTCTCTTTCTTCAATCATATCGTTTTCAAATCAGGCTTTATCACCCAGTTTCGGTGAGCCTCAGATGACCTAGGAAGGTCCGGCTGGGTGGGTTAAGGGGTATTTTAGGGGCAATAGATAATGTTGGATCTTCGGGTTGCCTCTTTGATGTACTAGGACTATTGCTTAACAGCTACCTCATAAAGTTGGTTAGCACGCTCCCAGTCGAGGATGGACCAGAATGCTTTTACGTAATCTGCCCGTTTATTTTGGTACTTCAGGTAATAGGCGTGCTCCCAGATATCGAGTGCAATAACCGGCGATCCATTTCGCATCCCTGGCAGGTCCATAAGCGGGTTATCCTGATTGGGGGTGCTAGTTACGAAAAGTTCTTTTGCTTTGGGGTCATAACACAACCATGCCCAGCCAGAGCCGAATTGACCAGTGGCAGCTTTGTTAAAGGCCTCCTGCATGTTGGCTAGGTTCCCAAACTTGGCATCGATGGCGGCCAACAGGCTTTTTGCCTTAGCCATAGCTCCTTGTTTGGCAACTGGTGCCAATAGGGTCCAGAAGAGGCTGTGGTTGTAGTGCCCCCCAGCGTTGTTGCGCACTGCCATCGGCTGGCTGCTTATGTGTGCCACTAGATCAGTAACGTCCACATTGAACTCAGGTTTGCCTGTTAGGGCCTCGTTGAGTTTAGTTACATAAGCTTGGTGGTGTTTGTCATGATGGATTTCCATCGTTTTGGCATCTATATGGGGCTCGAGTGCGTTGGTTGCATACGGCAGTTTCGGAAGGGTAAATCCGCCTCCACCACCATTTGGCATCGCTTTAGCCCAGCCGATGTTTGGGATGATCACGGCACCGATGCTTGCCATGGCTGCAGTTTTGATAAAGTCGCGTTTGTCCATAATGGATCGTGGTTTTGCTAATTTAGTTTTTCCCTTACTTAACGAAGTGCCATCGACGCATGTACCGACAGGTATGCTAAAGCTGCCAAACCTCGTTTCTGCAGTCCAATGATGTTGTATGAGGACTGGTTCGCTGCGGGTCAAGATAGTCAACAAAAATTAGACCACCATTCGCCAGCTGTTAGCACAAACTAGACCTAAAAGCAGCGAATAGCTTGGTACATAACCTCCAAAGACTTGGGTATTGGGTTATTATAAAAGCCCCTAATTACCCTTTGGGATTAGTCCCTGCACAGTGCTGAGGGTCGGAATATGATGATAATGCCACTTGCCTACCACTTTTCCGTTTGATACCATCCAGACGCCGGGATTGCTGCGCATGATGGTTTTGATCACCTTTTCGTCCGCAGTCAGGACCGGAACTGCAAGTTGCATTTCGTGCCTAAAGGGCTCGAAAGTGTCATATCCATCGGCTGTGATGACCGCAGTCTTGAGGCCTACTTTGCCTGCTTCTGTCAATAAGTTGTTCAGACCTACAAAACTAGGCTTGTCTGATTTGGCCGCATGAGTAACGGTCAGGAAGACCCAGTTACCATTCAGGACACTGTCCGTATAATCCTGATCCCCATTATAGATCTTGAAGTCGGCGATGCGGTTGGGGTCACCTGCTTTGGAGAGTTTGCTGCCAGCTTGTTCTAAATATTTCCAAGTCAAGGTGTCTTCCCAACGCTCCATATATTGGTTGGTCGTGACAAGCTCATCCTGTCCGGTTTTGAGGTTTTTCATCTTGTGCATGACCTCATACTCATCAGCTGGCAGCGATACCCGAGCTTTAATATCTGCCCCGACAGCGTACTTTCTGAAATCGATTGGTGGTAGGTGATTGATAGCAAACCATGCCAAGCCTATCGATAATAAGGTGCTCGTGCCAACTATAATCCGACCATTTTTTTCAGACACCGAAGGGTCTAGGTATTTCCGATGGAGGAACAAGGCACCTATCATAATTGTCAGGACAATATCCTTGCTGAAGCTATGCCATGGGGTAAGTTTGATGGCGTCGCCAAAACAGCCACAATCCGTGACCTTGTTGAAATAGGCCGAGTAAAAAGTCAGGAATGTAAAGAACAAGATCAAGCCCAAGAGGGTAGTAGTCGTTTGGCGCATCCTCCACTGGAGTAGCAACGCTACCCCAAGGACAACCTCCAACACGCACATTATTACCCCAAAGGCCATGGCTGCAGGAACTAAGTTTTCGAAGGCAGGATGGATATCTTGGGCAAAAACGCCAAAATATTCCTCCATCTTGATCTCCGTGCCGACAGGATCGTTGAGTTTGATCAGGCCGGAGATGATGAACAATGTCCCGGTGAGATATCTGAAAATCTGGATGATCGTTTTGGTCAGTTGTGTTGGCATGATTGATGGAGTTGCTGGACTCGATTGCTAGGGGTCAGATCGGCGTTGCTGAACAAAGCCAGTTCCGCCATAGGACAAAAGTACATCTGGTATCGGTTCGGACGGTTCTGTTAGGTTCGGTTATGATGTCAATGATATGTTAAGGCAAGGTGTTTACTCAAGATGATAATCTGGCAAACCATCCATCCTATAAACCGCGCCGACGATGTAGAATCGGAGCCAAAAACGAAAGTTTGACTTATTCCTTGCAACATCAGCCCTAACTTTGCGCCTATACAAAGCTTAGATTAGGCTTTGGTTTGCCCTTTCGGAGATGCCTAATAAGATGCCCAGATTGTTTAAGCCTTTGGTGGCCATGAGTATTGGTTTAGTAGGACTAGCGACCATCTGGGGATGCGAACCTAAAAAAACAGGTTTAGACAATAGCGCAAACCCTAATGCTGTTGACCAGCCAGTATCTAAGGTTGCGGTCCCAACATTCGATGCCGACTCGGCTTATCAGCAAGTGGCTGCACAAGTCGCCTTTGGCCCAAGGGTTCCAAACTCCAAAGCCCATCAACTTTGTGGAGATTATCTGGTCCAGCAGCTCAAATCTGCAGGTTGGCAGGTTACAGAGCAGCCATTCGAAACAACCGCCTTTACAGGTGCAAAGCTCAAGTGCCGCAACATTATAGGGAGCTACAAACCCGAAGCAACAACACGTATCCTTTTAGCATCGCATTGGGATACACGTCCATTTGCTGACCAGGACATTAAAGACCAAGACAAACCTATCGACGGGGCCAATGACGGTGCCAGCGGTGTTGGTATTCTGGTCCAGTTAGCCAAAACGATCCAGAAAGCTAGCACTAAACCCAATGTGGGTATCGACATCATCTTCTTTGACGCTGAAGACTATGGTGATACAGATGCGTATAAAGCACCTGAAGGTGAGGAGCCTGGCAAATGGTGGTGCCTCGGTAGCAAGTACTGGGCCCAGAACAAACATAAAGAAGGATACAGCGCCTACTTTGGCATCTTGCTCGACATGGTCGGTGCGCCCAATGCCAAGTTCCATCAAGAAGGTGCCTCCCTTCAGTTTGCGCCTTCCGTTGTAGAAAAGGTCTGGAATGCAGGCAAACAAGCTGGCTATGGTAACTATTTTGTGATGAGCCCAGTTGACGGCATCACAGATGACCATGTATATGTCAACCAGATTGCCAAAATCAACATGATTGACATCATTGAATATGACCCAACGGATGGGCAGTTTTTTAGCAATACTTGGCATCGCCACTCGGACAATATGTCCAACATCGACCGTAAGACCTTACAAGCTGTTGGACACACCTTGCTGCATGTCGTTTATCAGGAGCAACCTTAGGGCATTATAAAGCCTGTGTTACCAATTGTCGATTTTGCCTCTTGATGACAATATTGACTACCAGCTAATAGTTGGTATCGGTAGGCGAAATATTGGTTTTGGTCACTTTTGTGATGGTACAATTTTTCCTGCTCCCTAATTTTAGTTCCCAGTACCCACCGCAAGTAAATAAACCACTATGAAATATCTTGAACGAGGCAAGAAATCGGTCCTTTTGGTCGTTATGCTGCTTTGCTCCGCCTGGGCTAGTGCCCAAAACGTCACCCTAAGTGGGGTAGTCAAGGACAAAAAAAATGGTGAGGACCTCATCGGAGCCACTGTCTTTATCCAAGGGATTAACAAAGGGGCTGCTACCAATCTTTACGGTTTCTATTCCCTCAGTGTCCCCAAAGGCGACTACACCGTCACTTTTAGCTATACGGGTTATGCCAGTATTGAGCGTAAAGTCAGCCTTCAGGCCAACACCAAAGTTAACATCGACCTAGAGGAGGCCACCCAGACCAAAGAGGCCGTCGAAGTAGTGGCCAACAAACTAGTAGACCAGACCAAAACCATCGAGATGTCCGTGGCCAAGGTCGAAATGAAAACCATTGCCAAAATGCCCGCCCTCCTTGGCGAGGTAGATCTAGTTCGAAGTATCCAGCTCTTACCTGGGGTTTCCACTGTCGGCGAGGGTGCTACAGGTTTCAACGTTCGTGGCGGCGCTGTGGATCAGAACCTGATCATCTTGGACGAGGCCCCCTTGTTCAATAGCAGTCACTTGCTTGGCTTTTTTTCCATCTTCAACCCAGATGCTGTGCGTGATGTCAAGCTCTACAAAGGTGGCATCCCCGCCCAATATGGTGGCAGGCTTTCGTCTGTGCTCGATGTTCGCCTTAAGGAAGGCAACAACAAACGTCTCGCTGTCAATGGCGGACTTGGTTTAATCTTCAGCCGTTTGTCTGTTGAGGCTCCGATCAAAAAAGACAAAGGTTCTTTCATTATTGCTGGTCGTCGGTCTTACGGCGATTTGTTCCTGAAGCTTAGCTCCGATGAGAATCTCAAGAACACACAGCTCTACTTTTATGACCTTACAGCCAAGGCCAACTATACACTTGACGAACGTAACAAAGTGTTCATTTCAGGCTATTTTGGCAAGGATGTCGTAGGCCTCAATGGTTTTGGGTTCAACTATGGCAATACCACTGCATCAGCTCGATGGAACCATTTGTTCAACGACAAAATGTTCATGAATCTGACGGCCTACTATAGCGACTACAGTTATGGTCTAGCAGCTTCGCAAGAAAGGATTTCCTTCAACTGGGACTCACGCATCCGAAACTATAGTTTCAAGCCAGACTTTACCTATTATGCCAATAGCAATAACACCATCAGCTTTGGTGCCCAGGTTATCAATTACATCACCAATCCTGGTAAGATATATGGCACAGGTACAGATGTTAGTTTTGAGCGTGAGCTAGCGCAAAAGTATGGTACTGAGGCAGCCATTTACATAGCTAACGAACAAAAGGTCAATGAGCGTCTCACTTTGCAATATGGCCTACGCTATAGCTACTATGCCTATATGGGCCCAGGCGAAAGTTATACGTTGCGCGACACAACCCCTGGTGTCCGCAAACCAGTAGTCGAACCAGCAAATTCCTACAAACCAGGCGAGATTATCGCCGACTACGGCAACTTAGAGCCGCGCTTTAGTGCCAAGTATGAGCTCAACGGAAAAAGCAGCGTTAAGGCTAGCTATAACAGGATGACCCAATACCTTCAGTTGGTGAGTAACACCACAGCGGTCACCCCTGTTGACGTTTATACCTTGGCCTCCAAGAACATCAAACCACAGATTGCTGACCAACTTGCACTTGGGTACTTCCGGAACTTTGGCCCGGACCGGGACTATGAGTTCAGTATCGAAGGATTCTACAAACTTTTCCAGAACCAAACAGACTACGTCCCAGGGGCCGATCTCTTGATCAATGACAAGCTTGAGGCGGACCTCTTGTTTGGTGATGGTAGGGCTTATGGATTAGAGTTTTATCTCAAGAAGAATACTGGCAAGTTTACGGGCTGGATTAGCTACACCCTTAGCCGCACCGAGCGTCAAGTCACTGGCCTTAATGGTGGGGATTGGTATCCTAGTCGGTTCGATAAGACGCATAACTTATCAGTGGTGGCTATGTATGACCTTAACGAAAAGTGGTCCTTTGGGTCTAACGTCCAGTATAGCACAGGTGTACCACTCACATTCCCATCGAGCAGGTTTAGCCAGCAGGGTATCATCGTCCCATCTGTTGATGATAACAAAATCAACAACTACCGGGTGCCCTACTACTTCAGGATAGATCTTAGTGCCACTTGGCAGCTTCATAAACGGATTGAAGGACAAGGCTTCTGGAAAAACTACGAAAGCAATTTGGTCTTTAGCCTCTACAACGTATTGGGTCGCCGCAATCCTTTTGGCATCTATTTCCAGGCAGATCCCCAGAATACACAGAAAACCCAAGCGGTCCAGTTCTCTGTTTTTGGTTCGATTATCCCAGGTGTGACCTACAACTTCAACTTCTAGACCCCGACACCGCTATGAAGACTTTTAGAAATTCCTCCATAAAGCGCCTAGGCAAGTTGATTTTTCACTTCGCCCTACTTGGTTGCCTAAGCATGACATTGGTCTCCTGCACCGACGTCATTGACCCCAACATCATTGGTGATCCATCTTTCACCAAAAGACCAGTAATTGATGCCCTGATTAATGATAAATCAGACAATCAGGTCGTAATCCTTACTTGGTCCCAAGCCTATTTTGACAACAACCTACCTAAGCCAATTACAGGCGCTACGGTTGTTGTGAAGGAAAAAAATGCAACGACGGACCGTGACCTTACCTTTACCGAGGATCCAAACCGCCCTGGTTATTACGTCTATAATGGCCTAAGAGCACAAGAGCTGACCACGTATTCCCTGACCATCAACCATGACGGTGAGATCTACAAGGCGCAGACTTACTGCCCGAGACGCCTATCTTGGGTCCAAAACCCTGCTTTTTATGATAAACCTATGGATGGTCGGTATGATACCTTGTATTTCCAGTTCAGGAAAGGTACCCCAGCTGCACCAAATGATTCTGGTTATCAAGTCCAGCTCCGAATAGCTGATATCAGGGGTTTAGGTGATTGTTATCGTTTGCTTTCCTATAGAAACGGGAAGTTGCTCAACCAACCTGGCAACCTCAACGTTTATCAAGATGGACCAGCGCTTGATGGTATCAACTTTATTCCACCAGCGCTAATACGGCTTAATCCTGTCACACCAAATGACTCGGCCTTTCGTGCTGGACAAAATGTCACGATCGAAATCCAGTGTATTGACAGAGACAGCTATGATTATTGGCTCCAGGTCCAGGACCAGATCACAAATGGCGGACTCTTTGCCGAGCCACCTGCTAACGTGCCTTGCAACATCAAGAACCAACGCGAGGGCGGTCTCCGTCCGCTGGGTTGGTTTGGCTCTGCCACCACTTTGACCCAGAGCGCTGTAATCCAGCCTCGTGTTAATGTCGAATACCCCAAATAGTATCCCCATCTGATTCGAAGTATTTACCCCTGAACGCTTCGCGATTATCATCTCCTACATCAAAATCGCCTTCTGTAGCAATACAGAAGGCGTTTTATATTTAGGCTTTGCGGGGGCAGATATCGTAACAATATTATTGTTTGGCCCTAGCAGCCTCTTCCTCAGCGATGACGTGTTGTGATAGTTTGGCGCAAAGGGTGTCAATGGCTTCCTTCATTACCTTGTCCCCAGTGGCATTCATTAGCGTATCACCAATGCCCCCAATGGTCTGGATCATGAAGGCTTTCATCTCGCCAACCATCATGTTGCGATCCCAAAGGTCAATTTTTAGGACGCTACCCGTTTCTTCCTCCCAGATGGCAAGGGCAAATGCTTTTGTTTTTTGCACCCCACCTTGTGGGTTGTCGGTGGCCTCCCACTGAATTTCGGATGGGACGTTTTGTGTATCGAGGTTGATACTGAGTTTGATTTCTGATTTACGCATACGCTCAGGGTGTTCGGTAGGCCAAGGTCTGGGCCAAGCTGGTTGGCAATTTTACCAAACCATCCTTTAATGCCTACATAATAGGGTGCAAATTAACAGCAATCGCATCATTAACAGTTCACTAACTTGCCTAAGCCGATTTTTGCGCACCTTTGTACCTGCTTGTTGGCCCTGAAACATGTCTAGGTTTACCTCGTCTTTTGCATCAGGGACATCCTCACCTAACGATCCTCTAATGACATTCTCCTGTTTGCGTGCCGCCATTTTACCCACGCTTATTGCCGTCCTGATCACCTTCGGACAGACTGCTCTTGCCCAGAAATCGCCAAGCCTTGGCAAGCAACCATTCACGATCGGGTTTTACAATGCCGAAAACCTATTTGACACAGAGGATGACCCTAAAATCATTGACGAGGAATACCTACCGACCAGTGAGCTAAAATGGGACAGTATTCGCTACCAAGCCAAGCTGACTAACCTTAGTAGGGTCATTGATAGCCTTGGTGGTCTTGCCGGCCCTGATCTACTTGGTATGTGCGAGATTGAGAACCGCCGTGTCCTAATTGATCTCAGCAACACCAAACTACTGAAGCCGAAGGGGTACAGCATCATCCACCAGAATAGCCCCGACCGCCGCGGTATAGACGTGGCTTTGCTTTACAAAACATCAAGTTTCAAGGTGCTTGAGTCAATGTGGATCCCGATCAAAATTGCAGAGGATACCGCTTTTCGGACCCGTGATATACTTGCCGTCCGGGGTGTGGTTTTGGCTAATGGCAAACCAACAAAGGACTCCATCTACATCTTGGTAAATCACTTCCCGAGCCGCCGTGGTGGCCAGGAAGCAAGCGATGGCAAAAGGGCAGCAGTTGCTACCAAGGTTCGGGCCTTTATTGACTTTATCTTGTCTAAACAGCCTAACGCCAAAATAATTGCGATGGGTGACCTCAACGACGAGCCTACCGATGCAACCCTAACTGAGGTCCTGAAAGCAGGGGCTAAACCTGAAAGTGCATGGCCAATGGGGTATCTATATAATGCCATGTGGGATCTTAAAGCTGCCAAACAGGGCACCTTGTTCTATCGCGGCGACTTCAACATGCTGGACCAAATGCTACTTACCGAAGGCTTCGTTAAGGGCAAAGGCATTGTTGTCCAAGGTGGCGGTACCATCTACAATCCGCACTGGGTGCAACAGCATGACGAGAAGTACAAAGGAGCCCCATTGCGTACTTATGTCGGCAAACGTTACTTTGGTGGTTTTTCGGATCATTTCCCAGTCTATCTACACCTTTCAAAATAGCTGCACCTAGGTGCTTATCCCAGCGCAGGTCAGGTGTTTTGCCTGACAGTCATCCCCTGATTTCTGAACAGTATGATCATTGTAGGCGACGCCATCATTTCGGACGACATTGCAGAGCGAGCCTTTGTCTGTGACCTAGTACGCTGCAAAGGGGCTTGTTGCGAAGAAGGTGACTATGGCGCACCGCTCACTGACGACGAAATCCTGACCCTAGAAGACATCCAGGATGACATCGCTCCCTTCTTATCCCCTGAAGGTTTGGCAACCCTCGAAGAGCAAGGCGCTTGGGTGGTGGACGACGAAGGAGACTTTAGCACACCGACAATAGCAGGCCGTGCCTGTGCATACGCCGTTTACGAGGCCAACGGTACCCTCAAATGTGGCATCGAACAAGCTTGGAAGGCTGGTGCTACGGATTTTCAGAAACCCATTAGCTGTCATCTTTATCCTATCAGGGTTACAAAGTATGACCATTATTCGGCGCTCAACTACCATAGGTGGGACATCTGTAGCCCTGCTTGTAGCCTTGGTGCACAGCTTCAGGTGCCTATATATAAGTTTTTGGCTGGTGCCCTGACCCGTGCCTACGGTGAGGCCTGGTATCAGGAGTTGTGCC
>CANHWS010000070.1 GCA_947464365.1 Cytophagaceae bacterium
ATCTTACGGTCCGTCAGCGTATTCATCACCTCTTGCGGTGGCACAATGTCACCGATCAAGGTATCCACGCCATGGACCGAATAAGTATCAAGGATGGTAGAGATATACTCCTTGCCTTCTTGTTGACGCTCCCGCCGCTCTTTGATAAAGTCAATGGCGTTACTGGCCTGCGCTGAGTTCCGGAAATAGTTACCGATCGTTGGCTCCAGCACTTGGGACACCAAGTTGGCAACTGACCCAACTGCCGAAATCACTTTCGGTGCCTGATCTGCCGGGATGTGGATAATCTGTGATACATCGAGCTTGAGGGTGAAACCATCCTGAGAACGCACATTGATGGACGATAGGCGAGCATCCAGCCCATGTGCCTCTGAAGTTGAGGCCCAGTTGAGCAAGATGTTAGTGGTGGGCACCTTCCTGACATCTTGCACGAAGGTATTGATGGGATACTTACCCGGTTCAAGTACTTCTTGCCAGACACCTTTGTAACCTCGTGGGTAGATATTGCCGTGTTTGAATGCCTTGCCTGACGAGTCCTCTGCACTTGATCCATCCTTACCAATGAAGGAGATCACGACACCAACATGGCCGATAGGCACCTCAGTCATCGGGATGGCATCAACAGTCACGAACCATGGGTTGAGGTTGTAGGCACCTGGAAGCAGCACTTGCTCTTGCAGACCTTTGATCCCACCTTGGTCGATGAACTGTTGTGGGTCTTGAAAGTTCTTATGCCCATCAATCAGGTGGCCAGCCAGCTCACCAGACGAAGGCTCACCATCAAGGGCAGTCACGATGCCAATATGATCAAGCGGTATACGCAAAATGGGCACGATAACCTCTACCTTGAACAAAGCTGGATTGATCCGGTAGGTACCCGCAGAAAGCACCTCCACTTGGCGCCCCTTTTGGCCACCACCTTCTAGGAAGGCTTTCGCATTCTGGAAACTATCACAAGGAACTTTTTTGCCAAGGACACGGTTGGGTGGCAAGGCGGAGCCATCATTGGCTACCAATAGGCCTAATTGCCCCTCTGGGATCATCACGAACGGGATACGATCCACGGCAAATTGCCATGGCCAATACCAGAAGTAGATACCAGGTGCAAGCGTATTGGCTTGGTAGCCAGCCTCACCATTGAGGGCCAAGATGCGCCCCTCTGGCAGGCTTTTATTCGGCCCGAAGAGCACGAATTTTTTGGTCACGAGCCCGATTTTATTTTCGGGAATGTAAACGATGCCGAGCAGCCACTTGGCCAGCAACAGCAGGACGATCAGCACAGCTAGGCCGATCAGGATAGGAACAACCATTGGGATATAGGGCTATGTGCCCCTGTTAGTTGACCCAAAAGTACTACGTTGCAGGATCGGCTATTATCAGTCTGGATAGGCGGATAGCCGCTATGCCGTGCGGTTGTTTTTATTGCTATTCGGCAACCCAATCAGGATACAACCTACCAACCTAGGCCTACCTGCCAACCTCAGCCAATAACATTGGTTATTGGGCTATCTTTTTAGCATTTGCAAGGCTATCTGCTACCTGTTTTGCGCGGCGCTCAATAAACTCTTCAAGCGATCCTTTACCTTTTTTCATAAAATCAGCCATCTGAGCCGCCCCTTCACGATAGGGGTGGTTAGGGTACTCCTTGACAAACTTCTCGAACACAACAACACACTGTGCACTATCACCAGCATCGTGGAGTGCATTACCTAGGAAAAACAAGGCATTGGGCCGCATTGGGTGATTCGGATAGGTATCGTACGCGTATTTATCTAGGTTGGCCGCTTTCATGAAATCACCTAGAGTACTGTAGATGTTAGCCTCCTTCAGGATAAACGGAAGGGACAGCGAATCATCTCGATAATCTAGGGCGAAGAACTGGTATGCCTCTGCTAGGCGAAGGGCAGTCTGGGTTTGCCCTGGTCCGTCGCCAGCATTCCTGAGTTGGGTCTGGAGGCTATCAATCCGTTTGATGGCTTGTGCCCTAAGGTCTTTTTGGGTCGTATCTGGCTTCGTGCCACAGCTGGACAACATAGACATGATGGCCGCAAAAACAACAAACACAAGGGTCCGCAAACGCAAATTGGTTATCGTAATCATTATAATCGGTTCGTTAATCCTTCGGCACTAGTATCAATCAAGGCCAAGGCTTGCAAAGCTAATCAACAATTAGGGCACCAAGTATCCATGCCTAAATAATGCTAAACTCAAGGCGCTGCTTCGATGGTTCAGGTAGCCCTAAAAAACAAAAGGTAGGCTCTTGAAACCTACCCTTTGCAAGTACCGAGCACCTGATTTAAGCCCTGCAGCCTCCCCAACAGAGAGCAGGTCAAAATCAAAGTACTTCCAGATTCACTTCATAAGGACAGACAGCAATTCGAAAGAAAGGGTTGCCTGTCTCAGAAAATTTCTATAATTTATTTCCATCAACACCTTTTTTTGGTGGATTGGTTAGCGCTTGCCTCCTATCTACCACCTAGTTTAAGATGATTACAATGACCTTAGTTGAGCTCGATGGTAGTCTCGATGGTCATGGAAGGTGAAAGCATGTTGTGCACAGGGCACTTATTAGCGATTATCAGTAGCCTGCCAGGATCAATATCTTGATCAGGGTCCAGAAGCCTAACCGCTATAACACGCCTCACCGACTCAATCTTGACTGCTCGGACATCAGTGTCGTACGAGATGCTAACCTCTAGGTCTGGCAGAGAGGCTAATCCTGTGTCCGAATCTTGATCTATCCCAGGTTTGTTGTGGGCGAGCTTATGCTCGAGATACATCCTGATGGTGATCAGCGTGCAGCTTGCCAAGCCCATCATAACGGCATCAAATGGTGAGGGCCCTTGGTTCAGCCCTCCTTGTATCAATGGTTCGTCCTGCACTAGGCTGATGCTGCCAACTTGCGTAAGGACCTTATAGTTAGGCCATTCGCCCTTTGTGACCGCCGAGATACTCATTTTGATTTTGTTTGATATCCAGTGGGCAATGTAGGCGATATTATCCTAGTTGCGGGCAAGTTCGGCCATTTTTTTGTCCACGATTGCCTCAGCTGTCCAGAGGAACTCAGCAACAAAATTATTCACCGTCCGTTCGAAATTCGGATCGATCAGCTCGCCTTGGGCGCCAATTTTTTTCTGAATCTCAGGGATCAATAACATTTGCGGAATCGGATAGGCCCAAATGGCCAAAACTAGTTCTTGCATCGCAAGGGCACCGCGCATTCCACCCATAGGGCCAGAGGTTGGGCTGCTGATACCAATTACCTTTTTGGCGAAGTCCGGTTTGCCGAGGTGGTCCACCAAGTTCTTGAGTGCTGCGGTGTAGCTGCCATTGTACTCTGGGCTGATAAAGATCAAAGCATCCGCCTCCCTAATTTCCGCCCTAGCTTTAATGTAGTCTGGATTCGGGTTTGGATGCCGATCGAGCACAAAATCCAATGGAGGGAATTCCAACTCCTTCAGATCAATGATCGACAAAGCATGCCCTAAGGCGCCGAATCTGTCAGAAAGAAGCAAGGCGGCACGGTGGGACAATCGGTCTTCACGAACGGAGCTTGAAATCAGGGCAATTTTCATAATGGTATGAGGTTGTCTGACTTTGGGGTCAGACTTGGTAAGATAACAACGCTACAATGAGCTTTTGGTTTTCAGCCTCGGTGCCAATCGTGATGCGCAGACAGTTGGCACAGCCTGGTTGGCTACTGCGGTCCCGCACCACAATGCCCTTGTCCAACAGGTATTGATATACCTGAGTGGCCTTGACCTCGATCCCAAACCTAACTAAAACAAAATTGGCATCCGACGGATAAACTTCAGCCACAATCGGAAGCAGAACCAATTGTTCACGCAGCCACCTATGTTGCTGATTAAGTTGCCGAACCACTCCGTTTTTCGCCTCTTGTCCAGTGGTCAAGGCCTCTAGTGCCAAAGCATGGGCAGGGCCAGATAGGTTGTATGGTGGTTTCACTTTCTGGAGGATGGCAACCAAATCTGCCGAGGCAAAGGCCAAACCAATCCGCAATGCTGCCAGCCCCCATGCCTTGGAAAGGGTCCTGATCACAACCAAGTTAGGGTGGTGAGCAAAGAGTTTGGTTGCATCCTGCCGATCTGTAAAGTCGATATAGGCCTCATCAACCACCACTATGCCATCGAAGGTGTCGCAAACATGGACAATATCTGCAGCAAGCATCAAGTTTCCGGTTGGGTTATTGGGGCTGCAGGCGAAAAGCAATCTAGCCAAAGGTTCAGATGCCATCACTGTCGCCAAGGCTGGCATATCAATCTGGAAATCTGATTTTAGCGGCACATTTAATACCGCAAGGTTATTGATACCAGCACTAACTTGGTACATGCCATAAGTGGGTGGCATCACGATAATCTTGTGCAGACTAGGGGCGCAAAACGTCCGCATCAATAGGTCGATTGCCTCGTCAGACCCATTTCCGACAAAAACCTGGGCCGCCTCGAGCCCTACCATTTTGCCGACTACCTGCCGAAATTCTGAAGCATGCGGATCTGGATATCGATGCCATTGCACAGCACCACCACCGAGCCCAACAGACCCGTAAGCATTTTCGTTAGCATCAAGATAGACTTCCGCCTGCCCGCTAAACTCGTCCCGTGCGCTGCTATAGGGCTTCAGCTTCAGCACGTGAGGCAGCACCCACTGCAAAGGATTTTTATCTATTGATAGGGCCATGTCTTTATGCAGATATTGAGGGTTGCGACTAGGGCAACTTGGTTAGAATGCTTCAGCCTAGCTATCGAGGCGAACTGAGACTGCCAAGGCATGCGCATCAAGCAATTCGGCTTTCGCCATTGTCATGACAGTAGGCCCAATTAGTGCCAATCCTCTAGAGGACAATTGCTGCATCGTGATCTTTTTGACAAAACTATCAACACTTACACCCGAGTAGGCCGCAGCATAACCGTATGTAGGCAAGGTATGATTGGTGCCCGAGGCATAATCCCCCACCGACTCAGGCGAATGGTAGCCTAGGAAAACGCTGCCTGCCTGCGTCACTTCATCTGCTAGGGTCAAAGCATCCTGACGTGCCAAAATGAGGTGCTCAGGTGCATATTGATTAATCAGAGTCATCGCTACTTCAGAATCTGGCATCACGACAAATCTTGCATGGGCCAAAGCAGCATCGGCAATCGTTTGGCGACCAAGGCCAGCTAGATGCTGGTCAATATCCTTAATAACTGCTTCGATGTAGGCTTTGGTTTCGGCCACCAAAACCACTTGGCTATCTGGTCCATGTTCGGCTTGCGAAAGCAGGTCAGCAGCTACCCAACTGGTGGGCATCTGCTGATCGGCATAAACTAACACCTCACTAGGGCCAGCAGGCATATCGATGGCAGTGCCATGCTGATTCACTAACTGCTTAGCCATGGTAACATATTGGTTGCCTGGGCCAAATAGCTTGTTGACAGGACTGATCGTCTCTGTGCCAAAAGCCATCGCCGCAATCGCCTGCGCCCCACCCGCCTTGTATATCCTGTCAATGCCCACGAGCTTGGCAGCAAACAAGATTGCGGGATGTATTTGGCCATTGGCATCAGCAGGAGTTGCAAGCATCACCTCAGGGCAACCAGCCAGCTGCGCCGGGATACCGAGCATCAAGACAGTACTAAATAGCGGTGCTGATCCGCCCGGAATGTACAGCCCAACCCGATTGATGCCGACGGCCTTGCGCCAGCACAGCACACCAGGCATGGTCTCGATGCATTCTGAAGGAGCAAGTTGTTTGCTATGGAATAGCCGAATGTTGGCAGCAGCCTGCCTAATGGATGTTTTGAGTTCGAGGTCTAGCGCTTGATCTGCTGCCTCAAACTCGCTGTCAGTCACCCAAAGGTTAGCGTTAGATGAGCTACCTAATTTGCCGTTGATCTCTGCCACAGCCGTATCTCCCCCATGCCTAACCTGATCTAGAATCGGAAGCACAATAGATTTTACCTGCTCATAATCTACTTGACCAGGGCGGCGTAGAATAACAGCCCAAGTATCTGGGCTGGGGTTAACGAAAATCTGGGTTGCAGGATTGATGGACACGGCTATAATCAGTGGGAGGTGGAGGAACAGTAATAATGCAGAATAGATCTGTTAAGTCTATCCGATCATCTTCTCGATAGGGCAAACCAAGATACCCTCTGCACCTGCAGCACGGATTTTTTCAATCACGTTCCAGAAGTCATTTTCGTCAATCACCGAGTGTAGTGAGCTCCAGCCGGGCTTCACTAATGGCATAATGGTAGGGCTGTTTATACCAGGTAGTAGCGCCGATACAACCTCGATAGCCTCGTTAGGCACATTGAGCAAAATGTACTTAGAGTTGGCAGCCTTTTGCACCGCCTGAATCCGGAACAATAGTTGATCCAGCACCGCCTGAAGCTCAGCGGCAAGGTTAGGTGCTGCGACAACCACAGCCTCCGAGCGATAAACGGTTTCAACTTCGACCAAACCGTTGGCCAGCAACGTAGACCCAGAGCTCACGATGTCACAAATGGCTTGGGCCAATCCTATACTTGGGGCAATCTCGACCGAACCACTGATTTCGTGCAGCTCTGCCTTGACGCCAAATTGGCTTAGGTAGGCCCCAACGATTTTGGGATAGGTCGTCGCAATACGTTTTCCGTTCAGGTCCGAAAGGCCATGGTACTCAGTACCACGTGGAACGGCAATCGAAAGGCGACACTTACCGAAACCTAAGTAGTGAACGGTATCGACCTGATACTGACTTTCAGCAACAACATTTTGCCCAACAAAGCCAATATGAGCGACCGAGTCAGCCACGTAGCCAGGGATGTCGTCATCTCTGAGGAACAGAACTTCAGCAGGAAAGTTAGAGGCGGTTGCCTTGAGCCTCCCAAGTCCATTATTGAGCTTAATGCCACAATCGGCCAATAGCTTGAGCGAGTCGTCGGACAGGCGGCCAGATTTCTGTATAGCAATTCGGAGGATAGGTTCGTCCATAAGTGGTTGGGGGTCGGTCAGCTAAGATTTTGCCAACCAACCCCCAAAACTATTTACAAACTCATCAAATCCTTAAAACGAATGGCCTGCCGCCTCGAAATCTCTATTTTTTCGCCCGTTTTGAGTTTGACAAGCAACCCACCACTAAAGTAGGGTTCGATGCTGTCAATCATCTTGAGGTTGATGATATGTTTGCGGTTAGCCCTGAAGAACACCTTTGGGTCTAGTCGATCCTCAAGCGAGTTTAACGACCGCAATACCATTGGTTTGTGGTTGTCAAAATAGATCCTGACATAGTTGCCTAGGCTTTCGAACAAGCGCACACTACCCAGCTCAACAAACCAGCAGCGGTCGCCATCCTTGACGAAAATGCGGTCACTTTCGTACAACAAAGACGGAATCTCGAGCGGCTGCGGGCGATCTTCTTCCTCAATGCTGAGGCGTTTGATGGCATCAGCAAGGCGAGCGGGCTCGATGGGTTTCAGCAGATAATCCGCCGCATTGAACTCAAAGGCTTTCAGGGCATAGTCATCAAAAGCCGTCGTGAAGATGACCTCAGGCACATGCTTGTCAAGCGAAGTCAAGACCTCAAAACCATTTTTGCCTGGCATTTGGATGTCCAGAAAAACCAAGTCTGGCCTCAGCTCGTTAATTTTTTCGACGGCGTCTTCACCATTGACGGCTTCGCCCATGATGTTGATGAAAGGATGGGCTTCGAGCAGGCGACGCAGTTCGTTGCGGGCTAGTCTTTCGTCATCGATGATGAGTGCGTTCATGAGCAGGGGTTGGATGGATTTAATGGGCCTTAGGAATAGGGCCTCAGGTTCGCTGACTGGAGGTAAATATAATAATTGTTGTACAATAGCAACCTAGGGGCACCTATGCGGCACGGCTAGTTGTGTTTTTCTTTTCGATGTTGTTCTGCATCGGGATGACAAGGGTGGCACAGACTTCGTTTGCGCCACTCTGGATTATCGTGAATGAGGCAGATGGTCCGTAAAGCAACTCTAGCCGATGGATGGTGTTGATGATCCCGAAACCAGTACTATTGCCAATGGGGTCTGTGTTGCCAAGGTTGCCAGTGTTCTTGATCGTGACAACCAAATTACTAGCCTCGACTGTGGCATCGATACCAATGAAGCCCTCCCCTAGTAGCCGACTGATACCATGTTTAACGGCGTTTTCAACTACAGTCTGGATCATCATAGGGGGAACCTGGATGTGCATGGCCTCTGGGGCGATGTTCATGTCAACATTCATCCGCTCCTCATAGCGCAGCTTCTCGAGGTTGATGTAGTCATTGACGGTCTTCATCTCCTCCATCAGGGTGATGGTTTTGGACCTGTCTGCAAGCAAAGAGCTCCGTAATATGTTACTGAGCTGGGTGATCGACTTTTTGGACTTCACAGGGTCCTCATCCACCAAGGCCCTGATTGTGTTAAGGGCATTGAAGACAAAGTGCGGATTGAGCTGACTCTTGAGTTTGTTAAGCTCAAAGTCCTTAATGGCGCCTTCCCACTTCAGGTGCTCTATTTCCCGTTGGCGGCTGTTGTTGAAGTAGTGCGTAGCAAAGTAGATCAGGGACCAGATCATGAAAAAGACCGACCGGTTGATAACCGCAAACATGAAGTACATCAGGTCTGGCATCGGCGCATTGATGATCAGCAGATGATAGTCCACCAAGTAGTTGATGGCCGTAAAAATGGCCCCAAGGACCATGTTGCAGACCAAAGTCAGGGCAATAACCTCTAGGATTGGTTTGCTAAGCCAGTTTTGGGTCTTGATCAGAAGCCTAAACAAATAGCTTAGCAAAACGCCGCTATAGGTCATGATGCAGATCGAAAGAATGAGCTGGAGATCAAGATCTAGCTTATCAAAATACTTATAGCCAAGGGCCGTCATGATGCCAAACAACGTCCAGCCGCCTAGTTGGCAAAACCAGAATAATTTGCTCATCCCTGTACCTTGTCCGATCATGTTCCTGTCTTTAGCGTTTTTGTCCTCTGATTTTACTGGCGTCTTGGGCGGTCCGCATAGCCATAACGACAAACATCTCCTACCCCAATATCCAGAATATGTACCCCTGACTGCAAGTGGGCACGGATATTTTCGTGTAATTTGTACACAAAATCAGTCAGCCGAAGCAAAGGGCCGACCTAGACCTAGATGGTAGGCACAAAGATCAGATAACTGGTCCTGATGCCACACCAGCGGCGGCAGCAATACCAACAGAAGTGCCCACTTTTAGTTGCCGCCTTTGCACTTTGCCCATCACAAAGGCCTAGCGACAAAAGGTAAACCAGCAACTTCCTTGGTTAGCCCGGCTTCAGGCGCAAATGGCTTACATCAGATGTGCAACTTTGGCAGATTGACTGATCTTTAGATACACCAAACGACCGACACCAAACTATGAGTTCCCTCAGCAACACAGCTGCCCCTTCCCCCAACTTTACGGATTTTGCCACTTGGCAAGCCTATATCCAGTCCAGTAATGAACCACTCTACCTGCCAGTCCTCCATTGGGAAATGAACCAAAAGGGCGCTGCAGAGGCCGACATCTGGTCAGGCATCCAGGAGGCTTGGGTCGTGATGAAAGATGCAGTCCTCACTGGCCTATCAGAGGATATGACTAGCCGCAGTGGCATGGTCAACAACAGCGGCAAAAAGGTAATGAATAGCCGCTTACATGTTTTGGCGCCTGAATTCACCCAGCTGGTGGCCCGAGCCCTTGCTGCCAAAGAGGTAAATGCCTGCATGGGAAGGATAGTTGCAGCACCCACTGCTGGGGCCAGTGGCATCTTGCCCGGCACTTTGGTCACGATGCAAGAGCTACATGGCGTTACCGATCGGCAAATTGCCGAAGGCTTATTGGTCGCTGCGGGGATCGCCTTAGTGATCCAGTACAATGCCTCGCTTGCTGGTGCTGTAGGTGGCTGCCAAGCCGAAACAGGTAGTGCTGCTGCAATGGCATCGGGTGCGATGGTCTATCTGTTAGGTGGTGATGTTACCCAGGTGTTCAACGCTGTGGCCATCACCATCCAATGTATGTTAGGCCTTGTCTGTGACCCAGTAGCTGGCCTTGTTGAGGTACCATGCATTGTCAGGAATGCCAGTGCTGCTGCCATAGCCTACAGCAGTGCACAAATGGCCATCGCCCAAGTCACGGCAGTGATCCCTGTGGACGAATGTGTCGCAGCTATGGGTGAGATCGGCCAAGCGATGGAAAGTCGTTACAAAGAAACAGCCCTTGGTGGTCTGGCTGCCACCCCGACTGGTAAAGCTATCGCCAAGCGGGTCCTGATCTCAGACATCAACCTAATGGCCGAAGCAGAATAAGCTGAACCTTAGTCCTTATAGATTTCGACTCCACGGACAGACTCCGTCTGCCAAGCACGGTACATCCCTTCGGTGTTGAAGGGTAAACAAACATTACCAAACCGATCAACAGCTACTATGCCTCCAGAGTCAGGTGCTACTTCGCCTAGGTGATCTATTATCGTCGCTTGGCATGCCTGATTTAGAGATTTACCTTGGTATTTGATGCGGGCAGCCACATCATAAGCCACCACATTGCAAATAAATACCTCCCCATGCCCCGTGGCGGAGATGGCTACGTTTTCATCTGCCCAAGTACCTGCTCCAATCAGCGGACTGTCACCGATGCGGTTATAGCGTTTGTTGGTCATGCCCCCAGTGCTGGTAGCAGCTGCAAGATGACCATACTGATCTAGGGCTACAGCGCCCACCGTACCAAACTTATGGTTCGGGTCTATAGGGTCGCCAGAAATAACAGGGTCTTGTTTGGCTTTAATTTCACCATCAATTTTGCCATCATGGTCTAGCAATACCCTGCCTTCTACCAATGCGGCATCTAGTTGGGCTTTCCTAAATGCTGTGCTGAAATAATCAGGCGAAACCAACTCTAGTCCTTGTTCGGCAGCGAGTTCTTCAGCTCCTGCCTGTGCAAGCAAGACATGATCAGTGTGCTCCATCACAGCCTTGGCTGCCAAGATTGGATTCTTGATAGTCCGCACACCAGCAACGGCACCTGCCTTATTGGTATGTCCTTCCATCACGGCGGCATCTAGCTCATGCCCTCCAGTATGCGTAAAGACAGCCCCTTTGCCTGCATTGAACAATGGGCAGTTCTCGAGCCAAACCACCGTTGCGGTCACGGCCTCCAATGCAGTAGCTCCGGCTGCCAACAAGTCCCAACCCGTCCTTAAGGCAGTGTCCAAGGCCTCAGTATATGCCGCTTCTTGATCTGCCGAAATCTGACTTTTCAGGATCGTGCCCGCACCGCCATGCAACGCAATCGCAATTTTGGATACTTGAGGCTGGGTTTGGTTTGGATGCATGGACATTGAGAAGGAAAAGGGCTTGCGTGTTGAATTAGGACAGGAATCCTGACACAAATATGGTCAGGCAGGGCTCAAAAGCACCACCTCGCCCCCAGAACCAAGGTAAATTATCGACCTTTTAACCTCAGTTGCCCAAGAAGTTACCGAGCTTGACACCAACATAAAACGTCGTCGGGCGACTAGGACCATAAATAAAGCTAGCATCACGCAGGGCTCCTTGGTCAAAATCACGCTGGTACTGATTAAGCAAGTTTTGGCAGCCCGCAATCAATTCGCAGCGCAGCTCATCAGCCAGGTTGACTTTGTATCCTATGCGTAGATTAAGCTCAGCAAATGCTGGGGTGGTTTGGGTCAGGATGTAGCCAGTTTCAGGCTCCACCTGATGTGCAACGACCATAGCCCCCGTGAAGACCGAAGTCAGGTTGGCCTTCAATCGTGGCAAGATCCGCCATTCTGCTGTCGCAAACCCATACATATAAGGGGTCCTTAGCAGTCTGCTGGTCTTGGTTTCTGTGGCTAAGCGGCTAGCAATTGCCTCTCCTTGCCACAACAATAAAGGTGATTTGTAAATGGCTTGTTGCAGAGTTCCCCCTAACACTAGGTCAATAGGCAAGTGGTCATGTTTGAGCCGCCACTCAAGGTTCATCCCATAGACCGAAAGTCCCAGACCATTTTGTTTGAGCCAAGTGGCATATCCTGCCTGGCTGATCTGAACATCGGTATTGACAAAGGCATTGGGCAAGAGCGTCGCAAATCCTTCTATCAGTACATTCTGAGCCATTTCGCCAGTCCTGAAATCTTTATCTATGGAGGCCGTAAAGCTATGAGATCGCTCAGGCACCAAGTCTGGCGAAAGCTGGACAAACCGAGCCGTGCCTGATACCGTCTCAATATGTAAGTCCTCGTCAAAGGCCTGTGGCGCACGGTAGCCTTGGGCATATCCCAGCCTTACTTTCGTGGAGGCCCCTATGGTTTGCATGAGTGCAATCCTTGGTACCAAAGCGAGCAGACTTTTGTTAGCCGATGGTGTTGCTATCCCATATTGATACCGCCCGTCGATGCTAACCATATCTAGCCTTAGCCCTCCAACGACGCTAGTACTAGGTGTCAGAGCGTAAGTCAACTGCCCATAGAGTCCAACCGTGTTCGTTTGCTGGATTATGATCCGCTTATAGCCAGGCATCTGGTCATCCACTTTGTTATGTTGCCACTCTGTGCCCACGGTCCAACCAAAGCGGCTGACAATACTATCTGAGGATGCTGTTGGGCTGCTGAACTGCAGGCCAACGACGCCTATCAAGTCAGTAGTTTTGCCGTAGGCATTGAGGGCCAAAAGGTCCCGTGCTGTTAATGTATCCGATGGGCCCAAAATCCGCCCACCACCACCGTAATAACTATTCCGATCCGTTAACTGAACAGACCCATAAGCAGAAAGATTGTAGCCACGACCCAAATACTCATAATTCGCACCTAGGTTATAGGCATTGGTCTTGAGCTCCTCAGCAATGTCGGTTTGGTGCGGTGGTAGGTCAAGATTGTTACCTCCTCGGCGGGATTCGGTCAAAGCAAATCCCGTCAGATTCAGTTTGGAGCTTGGGCTCAGTTTGTGGAATCCATTAAAGCCAAAGGTTTGATTTCTGAGTCGGGTGATTTCTGAATAGCCGTCGCCATTGGCATCGTATTCAGTACGGTTACGAGTCATGCCATATAGACTAATGCCTGTTTTGTCATCTGCCGATACAAAACTACCGTTGCCATAGGTGGATAGATCGGGGGCCGCACCTCCTGTCATGTTAAGTGTGCTGCCAGCCTGCCAACCGTTGAATAGTGGGTCTTTGGTCAGGATATTGATGGTGCCCGCAATGGCATTGCCACCATAAAGCACAGATCCTGCACCCCGAACAACCTCCACCCGATCGATCAAACTTGCTGGA
>CANHWS010000071.1 GCA_947464365.1 Cytophagaceae bacterium
TCAAAGATCTGGGGGAATTCTACCTGCGGAGTCATAAGAGGGGCTATTTTGATTGCTAACCAAATTTACCCTTTCATACCCGTGGGTGAAGGCTCCCTTCATGAAAATTTTGTGCGCTAGAGGTAGGACTTTTGCACATAACAACAAGCCCCCGACTACAACTAATAGGCCCCGTTATAACGTGAATTTGGTAGATCCCGGAACTGAGCATAATTGTCTGGGTTGCGCCAAAACTCAAAAATACGCTTAGCCTCTAGGACCGCAAATTGAGGGTCAGAAAGCTCACCAATTGGTCGCATATCATACTCAAGACAAAACCTCATTACCCGATAATCTATCCTTGGCACAAACTTATACTCCCTAGCCAGGACAGTCAACATCGGCCTGTCGGAGATGTGCTCAGTGGACATAACAGAAACCAGAATGCTCGAGATATCCTGAGGCAAGACCTCCGTCTTACGCTTAAGATTTTGGTTACAATGTGAGGCTAGCTCATCATAGGACACATACTGATCATCAGCGCCGTTAGCAACATCGATCAGGTACTGCCGCACTAGTTTGGACTCAGGAGACATCATAAATTTGGCAGAGAATTTAGTTTGGATAGCACGATTGCATTACAAAGTTCGGTACTGACTGCCGAATTCTATCTTCGGGAATCGCACCACGATAGTGCCCTCCATTGACCAGTCCGGTCTCCTACCAAGCATCGTGGCAACCATTACCTTGTGGTTTTGCCCCACCGATTGCGAACGCTATATTCCACCTATTGCTTTACTTTGCGCCTGCAAGTCATGTTGCTAGACAATTTGCTAAGACCGGAAATAGCCATCCTCTTTTAGCCACAATTGCAGCCATCTAAAAAACCCATCAACTTGAGCTCCATCACCAAGCCCTCTCTGGTCAACAACTTTGATGTCCTGAGGCTCATTTCTGCCACCTTAGTCATTTTTGCCCACGGATTTATTCTGTATGGTTATGACACGTCGGTCCGGACCAGTGATAGTTGGCTAGCGACTCAACTCTGGAGCTTCTGGCATTTCCTTCAGATCAATGCAGGAAACCTAGGTGTAGAAGTCTTTTTTGTCATCTCTGGGTTTCTGATTAGCAAAAGCATCATCTCCAATCCGGCTCAATGGATTTATTGGCAGAAAAGATTGCTTCGGATCATGCCTGGTTTGGCTGTTTGCGTGCTTTTATCAGCCCTTCTGATGGGCCCAGCCTTCAGCAAGCTACCACTAGCTACCTATTTTTCTGAGCCTAACACTTGGGTTTACCTAGTCAGTATTTCCATGTATAAACTAGGGAGCGAGCTACCCGGCGTTTTTAGCCAAAATCCGCTGCCCGAAATCAATGGTTCGCTCTGGACCTTGCGTTACGAGTTTACCTGCTACATCATGGTTGCGGTTTTCAGCCTTATAGGCATTATCCGCAGTCGGGGTATCATGCTCGGCCTCTACGTCTTTTTGCTGGTTCTGATCATGGCATTGCAATTTTACCCCCTTTCGCACAAACTGGAGTATGTCCTGATCTATACGGACCTAGCAACGACAAAGCTACTGTCGTTTGTGGCCCTCTTCATGACGGGTATAGTCTATAACTTGTTCCAGCCGTATATCCAGATCAAAGGGTGGCATGCTGGCCTAGCCCTTGCCCTAACGATCCTGATCCATCAATTTCCGGGGCTCAACCTTGGGGGCTTCACTGCTCCACTTTCAGGCGTGATCATATTCTGGCTCAGCTATTTGCCAACCTCTGCGTTCGTCAAGCACCCATTAGGCAACAATGACTACTCTTACGGTATCTACATCTATGGAATGCCTGTCCAACAAATGGTCATGGCCCTAATAGGGACAAGTGTGTCCGTAGGCTGGTATATCACTATTTCAGTTGTAGCAACCTTGCCTTTTGCGATGCTAAGCTGGCATTTTATCGAAAAACCTATGCTGAGCCTCAAGCCCAAGACGGTCGGCTAGTTACCTGCTGGGCCTACAAAGTATGGTTATCTTCTGGCAGCAATCCATAACCAATTGGTCTTTGGTTACGATAGAGGTCTTACCTAGCCTCCCTTTACTTCGTCCTCGCAATCGTGAACGCCAACAGATCTTCTAAGGATTTGCGGTACTGGCTATCTGGCCATAACCCAAGTAGGTCTTTAGCCTCCTGGTAAAAACCGTTCATGCGGGTAGTGGCATATTCCATCCCGCCTTTGCGCTTCACGAATTCGATCACCTCGGCAACCTTTTTGGGTTTGTTGCTTTGGTTCCGGATCATGAAGATAATTTGTTGTTTCTCGATCCAGCTAGCCTGTTGCAGCGCATATATCAGCGGCAGCGTCATCTTTTTTTCTTTGATGTCGATACCGAGTGGTTTACCAACCTCGGCAGTACCGTAGTCAAAGAGGTCATCCTTGATCTGGAAGGCCATACCTGCCAGCTCCCCAAATCTACGCATCTGGGCCACCTGTTCTGGGCTAGCGTTCGCACTTTCGGCCCCGACAGCGCAGCAGGAGGCAATCAAAGAAGCGGTTTTCTGCCTGATTACTTCGTAGTAGACCTCTTCACTGATATCCAACCGACGAGCTTTTTCCATCTGGAGCAGTTCTCCCTCGCTCATCTCACGCACGGCATTGCTGACTAGACGCAGGAGGTTAAAGTCACCATGATCGATGCTCAGCAGCAGACCACGACTCAGCAGATAATCCCCAACCAAGACTGCAATCTTATTTTTCCAGAGGGCATTGACCGAAAAAAAGCCACGGCGGTAGTTCGAGTCATCCACCACATCGTCATGGACTAGGGTGGCCGTATGCAGTAACTCGATCAGCGCAGCCCCACGGTAAGTGGCCTCAGTAACGCCTCCATTCATCTGGGCGACCAAGAACACAAACATTGGCCGGAGCTGCTTGCCTTTGCGCTTCACGATGTAGCCCATGATCTGGTCCAGCAGCATGACACGGCTTTTCATCAGGTCTTTGAACTTGCGCTCGAACACCACGATTTCCTCCGCGATCGGCGCCTGTATGTCTGCTATTGTGAGCGGCATTGTTAGGGGCAAACTTACGGCCAAAATGCACCACAGTTTGCAAAGCGAGTCAAGATTATTGCCAAAGTTTTGGATACCTCCGAGCCCTAAATCAGGCCTTACCATTAGTACCATAACCAAAAAGGGTGGCGAGCCTAAGCCCACCACCCTTTTAAAATACCTTGTTGAGACGTTTTGTTACAAAACAACCAGCTTGTGGCTCTGGACAGCGCCATTAGCCACCAAACGGACAACGTATTGGCCAGCAGCAATATGGCCACTCAGTGGCAACTTAAAGCTCTGATCGCCAACGGTTTGTGTGCCCAAACTATAAGTACTCACCATCTGCCCTTTGAGCGACATGATCTGCACCGTGACATCAGCTTCCTTGTCTAGGGCATAGCCAATCACAGCATGCTCTGTAGCTGGGTTCGGGAATATCCGGACCGAAGAGCTAGCAATCGGACTTGGCAAAGCTACTGGGCTAGGCGATAGGGACACTGCGCCAGTGCTAACTGTGGAGCTACCTTGGTTTCGTCCGTTGTGGCTAGCGACAAAAAACAGGACATCTCCTATATTAGTTGCAGGTGGGGTCCATTGGAAGGACCAAACACCAGAAGTGCTAGGGGTGCTATGGCCAAGGTATTGACGGCCGCCAGAACTAGAAACACGCTGCCCCGTACCTGCCGCCATAGAGCCTGCTTGGACATTGGCAGAGGTTACGGACTTGACTTGGAAACCAAACCTACCACCAGCGGTACCGGCATTGGTGACAGTGACCGTCACTGGCGGACCACCTGGGGTATAGTTTTGCGTGCTAAAGGTAATGCTAAGCGTAGTAGGGCTCTGGAGAACGGTGCCAACATGGCAACCGCCAGAGATACAGGTTGACTCGCCAAGGCCACCTGTGCGGCCTGCTGGTGGCCCGCTGCCGTTCGAAAAGACGGACGAATGGTAGCCCACCAACAAGATGGAACTACTGAAAGCAAGACCTGCGATTAGGTTGAGTACTAACTTCTTCATGCAATGGGGGGATGATGGGGTTGTAACTGATGATACGAGGCTTCAGTGTTAGGATAAAAGTAGCTAGAAATCAGTACCAAACAAATACCAACGATGGCTTTTTTGCTTGGCATCCATAACTTCTATCCGCAAGACCATCTTAATGTCATTCGGGTTGCCTCGGCAGCAGAATATTTGCTGACTTTAACATTTGGGTGGTCATGACCCGCTAGGTTTTCAGCAATTATCAGCCCCTTATACCCCTCGGTCAGACAATCAAAAACGTTACTTATGCACGTACAACCTTAGCACCAGCAGCCAAATCATCCTCCGTGTCGATCCAGACCGTAAATGGCCCGTCGTTGACCAAGGCTACATCCATCATGGCCCCAAAAACTCCAAAGGAGATCGGCTGGGTTAGCAAACGCCCCAATTGGCTACCCACTAACTGATACAGCGGCTCTGCCTGGGCTGGTGCGGCTGCCATGATGAAACTAGGCCGATTGTTCCCCCTTACCGAACCATATAACGTAAACTGACTCACGAGTAATACCGATCCTTGGCTGTCCTCAACCGTGTTGGTGATGCCTTTAGCTGGGTCCTCGCCTTCAAAAATCCGGAGCTTGGCTATCTTCTGGGCCATCCAGATAGCCTCACGCTCGGTGTCACTAGTACTGATGCCGAGCAGCACCAAAAGCCCTGCCTCGATCTGGCCAACTACCTGTCCGCCAACAGTCACATTGGCCGACCTTACACGCTGTACTACTGCTCTCATAAACGACAAAAATAAACCCACCTAGCCTTCGGAGACCAGATGGGTTGGGTATGTTTTTTGGATCATGACAGGGTTGTTATCCCAATATCTGATCTCTAGACGTCAAGTTTGTTTAGCACATCCAGCGAAAGTGGCTTGTTTATGTACTTGCGCACATATTGGCTCTTTTTGGCTTTGCTAAGGTCTTGTGGGTTTAAGGAGCTAGTCAGCATCACGATCTTGATATGGTCGCGGACCTTTTCTGGCATCTTCTCGAACTCCTCAAGGAACTGGAAACCATCCATCAAGGGCATGTCAATATCCAGGAAAATAATGTCAGGGATCAGGCTTATAGCTTCTGTGCTGAGTTTTTCCAGATTTTTGAGGGACTCAATAGCGGCCCGAGCACCAGAGTGGGTCAAGATACGTTGGCCAAGCTGTGCTGCCTCTAGCATTTTCTGATTGATGAGATTATCGATCTCATTATCGTCAATCAGCATTATGGTGTTATAACGGACGGGCATTGGGAAATCCGGAGTAAAAGAGTCTACACTATTCAGGGGTAATATAGCGCAATATGGTCAGCAATTAAGCAAAAATCAAATTTACGCTGGCAGATCTTTGTTTTTCTGCACTCCGAGTTGTCAACTTTGTAAGGACTTTTTGCTTGGTCAGGGCCGAAGCATAAAGTAAAAAAAAAGCAGAGTTCTTACATCATCAGGTTATCTGCCATCTGCAATACCTGCTGGACAGGTGCTAGTTTGATGGTCGTCGTCATACCTTGCATCGCCTTTGTTGCAAACTCAGACAGGAAGATCGACTTAAAACCGAGCTTTTCGGCCTCTGCCACCCGCCCATCGATCCTGCTCACGGCCCGAACCTCGCCACCTAGGCCAACTTCGCCAGCAAAACAAATTGTACGGGGGATGGCCACGTCTTGCAAAGATGACAAGATACTGGCGCAGACGGCTAGATCAACGGCAGGATCCTCGACCTTAAGGCCACCTGCAATATTGAGGAAAACATCCTGATTACCAAGTCGATAGCCACCTCTTTTCTCCAATACGGCCAATAGCATTGCTAGGCGTTTGGGGTCAAAACCGGTGCAGCTCCGCTGAGGGGTACCGTATGCCGCTGGTGTCACCAGGCTCTGGACCTCGACCAATAAGGGCCTTGTTCCTTCTAGCATCGCCGCGATCGCAACCCCGCTCAGGTTGTCCTCGTGTTGGGTCAGTAATAGTTCGGACGGATTGGAAACTTGACGCAGGCCTCCACTTTGCATCTCATAGATACCGAGCTCACTGGTGCTGCCAAACCGGTTTTTGATCGTCCGCAAGAGCCGGTAGGTTAGGTGCCGATCGCCTTCAAACTGCAAAACCGTATCCACAATATGCTCTAGCACCTTCGGGCCAGCCAGGGTGCCATCCTTTGTGATGTGGCCAATCAGGAAAACAGGCGTACCAGTCTCCTTGGCAAACTTCATGAACTGGGCCGTACACTCGCGCACTTGGCTTACCGAACCCGCTGCCGCCTCTAGCATGGGCGTATGTAGCGTCTGGATCGAGTCAATGATAACGATGCCAGGGTTCAGTTGCTCGATGTGGCGGAAAATGTTCTGCGTATCCGTTTCGGTCAGGATGTAGCAAGCTGTGTCGGGGGCTCCCATCCGTAAAGCCCGCATCTTGATCTGGCTATCACTTTCCTCGCCACTGACGTAAAGCACCTTATAGCGCCCAAGGTTGAGGGCAATTTGGAGCAGGAGCGTGCTTTTGCCTATACCAGGCTCACCACCCAACAGGACCAGCATCCCCGGTACAATCCCGCCACCAAGGGCCCGATTAAGCTCGGCATCTTGCGTATCGATGCGTGCTAAGTTCTGGTCCTCGATCTCGGATAGTAAGCGTGGTTTGGCTAACCGAATCCCTTTGGTGGTTTCGGGCCCTCGCCAAGTGCCAGATGTGGGCGCTGCGGTGCTGGAAACCTCCTCCACGAACGTGTTCCAGGCCTGACAACTAGGGCAACGACCGAGCCATTTCGGCGCTTGTGTGCCACAACTTTGGCAATAGAATACCGTCTTTTGTTTTGCCACTTTGTTAAGGGATGGATAGCTATTTACTTAGTTTTTGAGCTAAAGGTTTGACCATTTGATCATACTGTATTAACTTTGGTTAATGCCACTCACGAAAGATACCAGCGAAACGAAGACCATCCTCATCACTGGGGGTAGCGGATTTATCGGCCAAGCCCTTACCAAGGAAGCCCTCGCAAGAGGTTACAAGGTACATTGGATGAGCCGTGACGTAACAAGCCCTGTGCCAGACGGAGTCAAAGTTTTTGGCTGGAACGTCAATAACAAAAGCATGGACCACGATGCCTGGGTAGGTGTCACACATGTTGTCCACTTGGCTGGTGCAAATATAGGCGAGCGGTCATGGTCCCGCATCTGGAAAGATGCCGTCATGAAAAGCCGTATCCGCTCCAACTCGGTGCTTTCTGGCTATGCTACCAGTTATGCCAACCACAATCTGGAGTCTGTCGTTTTGGCCTCAGGAGTTGGCTTTTATGGCACAGCTGGCAAGGATCATATCTGGACAGAAACCGAAGGACCAGGTACTGGCTTCCAAGCCGAGGTCTGCATCAAATGGGAGACAGCGATCGCACTATCGTTCGAAAACCTTGGTGCCCGCACAGTAACCTTGCGGACTGGTGTTGTCCTTAACCCCAAAGGAGGTGCACTGGCCAAGATGATCCCTCCGGTCAAGCTCGGTATTGGCAGCCTCGGCAACGGCAAGCAGTGGGTCAGCTGGATAAGCCTGCGCGACCATGTCAACCTGATCTTGTTTGCGCTTGAAAACCCTGAGATGTCCGGCACCTATAACGCTGTGGCACCCAATCCGGTCACCAATGCAGCCCTAACCAAAGTCATCGCTAAGTCCTACAAGGCCTTTACCCTCCTGCCGATGGTGCCTGCCTTCCTGATTCGGTTATTTGTTGGTGAAATGAGTGAGCTTGTTCTTGGTAGCATCCGCTGCAGTGCAGACAAAGTATTGGCAACAGGCTTCAAGTTCGGCCTGCCTACCTTGACCAAGATCGATACAGACATGTAAGGCGATGGACTCCTAAGGTCCAATCCCTACTTTCTAAACAGCACATTTAAGGTCCCTATTTTGGCAAAAGCCATCCAAGTCATTAACAGGCATGGGGCTAGCAACCGATAGTCCACCACATCCAGCTCTGTTACCCTCTCGGTGATCGCTATCCAGAGGGCGTAGCCTATTGCTAGCCCCATTAAGAGTCCAGATCTCCCTCGTGTCCAAGCGAGGTCCCCACGCTTAATCAGCCACAATAGCAAGATTATCTGGGCCGTCCATAGTCCTACCCTTAGCCCAAGTGATCCCACCACAGGATCACGAAACCAAGACACTAGCTGACTGATGGCTACCATCCAGTCTTGGGCCGAACTTGCAGAAACGAACACCCCAGGCCCTGTCTTATCATAACCTAGGAGATACCCAGTGTGATAAAAGTTCAGCAGACTGACTGAAACGACAGCTAAAAAGCTAGGAGCGACTAGCGCCGCCAACCGCCTCAGGACTTTGATGTTAAACCAGTCATGATTTCGAGCAGCTTCTAGCGCCCAGATCAAGCAAACGGCCCCAACGAAATACAGATTAGCCCAGCGCGTCAGGACCAAAAGTACCAATAACAAGGAAGTGGTTTTGTCACCCACCGTGGCGAGACTCCTCTGATTTTGACCGTCTAGCGGCCAATCAATCCTGGCCTGACCCGACTTTGCCAAGTTGACGAACAATATCATGATCAGTGGTAAACTCAAGACCTCAGACCAAGCCAAAAGGTAATTGTTCAGGATCGGCAGGGATAAAAATGGCACCAGCACGATCCATCTTGGCCCCACCAGTCGATAGAGCCAGATCAAAAATCCTAACCATGTAACCGTAAAGGCAAATACGGTAACAAACTCGAGCTGCTCGATCCAGCACATTGGTACCATCAGCAACGCATAAAGCGGCATAAATGGCGCCTGCTGCCGGACATTCCAAAACAGCCCTTTCGACACATTTTCCGCCATCCCGAGGTACCAACAACTATCCACATCTGATCGTAATTGTAGGGCTGCTGGATGCGTAAACATCCGCCAAATCACCACCGAATAGACCAAAAGCCCCATGCCCCAAAACACCAGATTGTGGAGCTTTGAGACCTGGGGCCGAGCTTGCACGTCGTCTGATCGATTGTTGTCCATCGGTTGCTGCCGTGCTTAAGGATTGTCTTATTTCAGCCTAGGTCAGGTGGCTGACATAGGCCTCAGATCAGGAGGGACTAGAACCCCAGAATCTTGCGGTTAAGTGCCTCATCTGCCCCCGTACCCGCAAAGTCATCAAAGGCACGTTCCGTCACCCGGATGATATGGTCGGCCACAAATGGGGCTCCTTCGGCTGCGCCATCCTCAGGATGTTTTATCGCACACTCCCACTCCACGACAGCCCAGCCGTCGTAGTTGTACTGTGCCAGTTTGCTAAAAATGGCCGAAAAATCAACCTGCCCATCCCCCAATGAACGGAAACGCCCAGGCCGATCGACCCAAGACTGATAGCCGCCATAGACACCACTACGCCCCGTCGGGTTGAACTCCGCATCCTTGACATGGAACATCTTGATCCAGGGATGGTAAATATCGATAAAGGCCAAGTAGTCCAGCTGCTGAAGCACAAAGTGGCTAGGGTCATATAGGATGTTGGCACGTTTGTGGTTGCCAGTGGCCGCCAGAAAACGCTCGAACGTAATGCCATCGTGCAAGTCCTCACCCGGGTGGAGCTCATAACAAACGTCTACCCCATATTGGTCAAAGTGATCCAGAATCGGCAGCCAGCGTTTGGCCAGCTCTTCAAATCCCTGCTCGACAAGGCCTGCAGGGCGCTGTGGCCAAGGGTAAACCGTAGGCCAAAGTAAGGCCCCACTAAAGGTCGCGTGTGCATTGAGGCCAAGGTTGGCACTGGCTTGCGCAGCCCACTTAAGCTGCTGGACGGCCCATTCGGTACGTGCCTTAGGGTTGCCATGGACAGAGGCTGGTGCAAAGCCATCAAACTGAACGTCATAGGCCGGGTGGACCGCCACCAATTGCCCCTGCAAGTGGGTGGATAGCTCCGTGATTTCGAGCCCCCATCCGTTGATCTTGCCCTTCAGCTCGTCCGCATAGGTTTTGCTTTCTGCTGCCTTCTGAAGGTCAATACAGCGCGCATCCCAGCTCGGCAGCTGGATACCCTTATAGCCAAGTGAAGCCATGTGCCGCGCTGCACCCTCAAGCGTGTTAAACGGCGGTGTATCACCCATGAACTGGGCCAAGAAAATAGCAGGTCCTTTTACGGTTTTCATCTGAGGCGTTTTTTTGATAACAAAGGAGACTAACAAAGGCCGAACATCCTGATGGCAGATGGGTAGCCAAAGCAGTGTTGCAAGTAACAAAAAAAGCCCAATAACTAGCCCCACATCATGGCCAAGGTCCTTGGTTGTACTAACTGTTAGCATTAGGCATAGCTGGCCCAAAAACCACAGAAGCAGCCTGCATTAGATAATTGCCGTATTTTGCAAACCGATGTATTTTGACAACAACTGGGCGGTCATCATCCCGATGGCCAACGAAGAGCAAGAGTTTGAGCCGTTCACGACGGCCCTCAAGGCCATGCTCGACCGTTTGGCCTCCGGCACCGTTTACTTCATCATCGACCGAGTCAGCACTGATGGTACCTTGGCCATGGCCCAGGCACTTCAATTGCAAGATCCGCGGTTCCAGACCGTATTCTGTTCCCAGAACCGCAATGTGGTCGATGCCTACCTTAATGGATACCGCCATGCATTGGCGCAAGGGCATAAGTTCATCATCGAGATGGATGCCGGCCTGAGCCATGACCCTCGTGCCTTGCCCATGTTCCTGCGGGTGCTGAACGAGGGCAACGAATGTGCCTTCGGCAGCCGCAATATCAACGGTGGTAGTATGGCTTCTAGCAGCCCAAGACGGCGTTTTTTGTCTTGGTTTGGCACCGTTTTGGCCAACCTCATGCTCGGCACCTCCCTCCGTGATATGACTAGTGGTTACCAAGGGTTCCATGCTTATGTCGTCGAGGCATTCTTGCAATATCCGCTGCAAAGCAAGGCCCATTTTTACCAAACTGAACTGCGTTACCTCCTGCGCGACACGCGCTATATGGAAGTCCCGATACATTACCGGGCTCCGAGCCCATCGGTGTCTTCATCGGCCATAGGTAACAGCCTTGCCACCCTTTGGCACTATACTTGGCTCAGGATCAAGGGCGCTAGCCCCAAGATCAATGTCGACTTCCGACCGCTTGACCACTGACCATAGTCTTGATACTGAACTGTAAGTACTGCATACTAGTTGCTATCGCTTCTGGGATTGTTGATCTTTGCAGCCCTGATACTTCAGCTTAGTCCTTGGCCGTTAAGCACTATATTGCGCCTCGAGTGGCTAATGTGTTGTGTTTTGGGTGTTAAGTCTAAGGCATTACCTTGCCCTCACTGTATATCAAGTTGATCGTCACTTCCTTCTAAGTTTCCCTGATCCAGTGGGCTGCCTCTACTAGCGCCCTAACTGCTTTATAACATGCAACCTCAACAGCCTAGCAACCAACCAATCGATATCGACCTATTTGAGCTCTTGGGCAGGCTAATGCGTTTTTTTAGTCGCCATTCCGCTTGGTTAGCAGGGGCTACGGCGTTTGGCGTGCTGATTGGTATTGCCGCATTCAAGCTCAAAGACAAGGAATACCGCAGTAATATGGTTGCCGCTTCACACTCTTTGCCCGATGGCAGGATAATCGAGATCGTTGATGACCTCAATCAGCTGATTACAGACCAAGACTATCCTCGGTTGGCAGCGGCACTAGGGCTTACGGTTGACCAAGCACGCTTAATTAATGACTTTGAGGTGACCTCCTTCTATGAGATGGAGAAGAAA
This sequence comes from Cytophagaceae bacterium, assembly GCA_947464365.1. Lineage (GTDB taxonomy): Bacteria > Bacteroidota > Bacteroidia > Cytophagales > Flexibacteraceae > CANHWS01. The sequence goes on from CANHWS010000071.1 coordinate 11,775, forward strand.
ACCAAGAAGTTAAATGACGACAAGATGGAGCTCAAGGAAAGTACCACCTTCAAGCTCAACGCATCGGTAAAAGATACAGCTTTGTTTGCACCAGTCGCCCGTGGCATTGTATCCTGTCTGACCAACAATACGTACGCCCAAGAGCAACTCAGTTCGCATAAAAAGGCGCTTGTAGTGCAGCTTGGCGAAATAGAACACCGCATTAGGCTTCACGACTCATTGGGTCAAATAATGCAGGATCATTTACGTAACAACCGTGGCACGATGGTCATCAGCAATGAGCTTAGTACGAGCCAGGCCGTTGTTTTTGAGCTAGAGTCTAAACGAGCAGGTCTAAACCAAGAGTTAGAGCGGTTGCAAGAGGTGCGTGTGATCAAGCCCTTCACGATCTTCAAGAAGTCACGTTGGCCAAAACTCTCCATCAGTGTCGGCATTGGCATTCTGATCTCCAATATCTGCACCATACTAGGTATTTTGATCCTAGGCCCTAGGTTCCGCCAACAATAGCAACCAATTGACCATCTGTCAATCAATTAGCCCTTGATACGTTAGGCAGCACAGCATCATGGCCCTGCTAAACACTAAGTTAATCTAACACCCACCCTTGCCCCAGTCCCACTGATGCACCTATTGTTATTCGACCAGCAGGACAACTGGACGCAGCTTCTGCCCCTGACCTTCACGCGGCCTGTCGCAGCATTGCGCATCGGCATACTGACCATTGTCGACAAGTGGGTTTTGTATGCCAAAGAAGCTGGACACCAAACTTTTGGTTATTTAGCATTCCCGTTTTTATCATCCCTTTATCCGACGAATGTCAATCGGGAGGAAAAACTACTGGTCGCTGGCTATGCGTTGCCCAATCCCACCCTTTGGCAAGCCATACTAGCCCTGGAGCCCGAGCAGCAACTTTGGCATAATGACACGCCACTGGCTTGGCGAACCAACCTCGAGGTCACAGATGCCTTGGTCAATTCCTTCCCTCGCCCAGCATTAGAGGATGGCATCGTGCAGTATGACCAAGAGCTTATCCTGATTGATAACCCAACTGATATTTTTGCCCTCAACGGAGCACAAATTCGCCATGATTACGCCTTGATCACTAAGGGGCGGGTCTCTGCTGGTATCGCCGATCCACATACCATCGTCTATGGGGCAGAAAACGTATTTGTAGAAGATGGAGCATCCATTAAAGCATCCATCATCAATGCCGAGGATGGCCCCGTCTACATCGGCAAAGGCGCCCAGATTCAGGAAGGCAGCGTCGTCAAAGGCCCATTTGCCCTTTGTGACAATGCCGTGGTCAACATGAGCGCCAAAATCAAAGGTGACACCACCATTGGTCCTTACTGCAAAGTCGGCGGCGAGGTTAGCAACACGGTTTTTCAGGCCTTTAGCAACAAGGGGCATGATGGTTTCCTTGGCAATAGCGTCATTGGTGCCTGGTGCAACCTCGGTGCCGATACCAACAGCAGCAA
>CANHWS010000072.1 GCA_947464365.1 Cytophagaceae bacterium
GGCAGTCTATTTCAAAGGTGTCAATAGACATGAGTTTGACGCCAACAAGGGGAGGACCTGTTCTCGTGCAGATATGATTAAGGACCTAGTCCTGATGAAGCAGCATAACATCAACGCTGTCAGGACTTGCCACTATCCTAACGATCCGCTCTGGTATCAACTTTGTAATCAGTATGGCATCTTGGTCTGGGACGAAGCCAACATCGAAAGTCACGAGTTATGGGCCCACAAAAAGGTCTATGTTGGAGACCTACCAATTTGGCGTAAGCCGATCCAAGAGCGCGGCCTTAATATGTTGGCACGTGATAAAAACTTGACATGTGTGGTCGTTTGGAGCATGGGGAACGAAACAGGTGCAGGCCAGAACTTTGATAGCCTTTATGCAGCTATGAAGTCAAAGGACCCAACACGACCAATCCATTATGAAAGCTTAAATCCCGCATACGCCCTAAGGCTTTGTAAGTATGACATCATCAGCTGTATGTACCCCAGCGCCGCCTGGATGACCCAGCTCATGCGGATGGATGCAAGTCGTCCGGTTATCGTTTGCGAATATGCACACACCATGGGAAATAGTGGAGGCAACCTGCGCGACTATTGGGATACGATATATGCCTACCCTCGAATGCAAGGTGCCTTTGTTTGGGATTGGGTTAACCAGGGGCTCAAATTCCCCCGAAAGGATGGAAAAGGGACCATCCTAGAATATAGCAACTACAAAGGTGATGCTGGCAATGATGGCCTAATAGATCCTGACCGCAAGCCTGAGCCTGAGATCATCGAGCTCAAAAAAGTGCACCAGAATGTCTTTATAACCCAGCCAGACCCCGCAAGGCAAGAGTATGTAATCAAAAACGATTTTCGCTTTATCAACACGGCATTGTTTGATTTTCATTGGCGGATCGTTAGCCCCAACCCAGTGTCAGGGCCTCATCATCAGCGGATCCCGGGTATTGAACTGGAGCCCGGTAAGTCAACCAAATTTGTGTTACCCGTTGTCCCACCTAATGGCAGCCATGTCGAGTTTAGTGTGACACTCAAAGCCAGAACTACTTGGGCTGAAAAAGGACATGAGATTGCGTGGGAGCAGTTTGCGGTCGGTCAGTATCAACCCATAGCAGGCACTGAAGCGAATACCTCTCAAACAGAAAACCAAAAGACCATAACCATCTCCTCAGGCAATCAATCCATCACGATTGACAAAACCACAGGAAATGCCACAAGCTATAAAAAAGCAGGGCAGGAGCTCTTCTTGACACCGCTGACATCCAACTATGCGCGTTCGGCCACCAATAATGATGTTGGTGGTGGGACACGATCTTTTGCCCACTTCTGGACCAAAAAAGGGCTCAGCAACATGACCCCTACAAATGTTACCTACCAATTAAAGGGGAGTAGCGTTACCATATCTCGTGTTATGAAGGGTAGCGGAGATAAAGGTGCTAACATGAGCGAGACCATCACCTACACTGCAACTCCAAAGGGAATAATGATCGATTTCAAAACAGTTGCTGATACCGGTGTTGTTTCTTATCCGCGGATTGGCCTTAAGGTAGGTCTGGTCAAAGCTATAAGCAAGGCTAATTGGTATGGCCGTGGCCCGCACGAAACTTATTGGGATCGGAAAACTGGGGCAAAGTATGGAACTTACTCTGCCAGCATTGCAGACCTGCATACCGACTACATGGACCCTCAAGAAAATGGCAATCGGGCCGATGTTCATCGTCTTACTATGAGTGGAGCCAATGGCGCATCCCTCAAAATCGAAGGGACAACACCATTTAACTTTGGCTACCACCCATATACCGATGCACAGCTTGATGCTGCAACTTACCCATACCAAGTCAAGAATAGCCCTTTCAACACCCTAACCATTGACCTCAATCAGATGGGAGTTGGCGGCGATGATAGTTGGTCTCCTAGAGTCCACAAGGAGTTTCAGCTAGTGCCAGGGACCTACCAAATGGCCTTTTGGTTATTGCCATAGCCAACCAACCAGGTTCAAAACTCAGGACAATGCAGACATCCAGATGGGAAATTTTCAAAGGGCAGATTAGGCGCTCCGTTATCCAGAAATCCACCACAGAGTGGTCAGTGGTAGGAGTTTGCCTCCTGCTGGCGGCCTCAGTCTGGCTGATTGCAGCATTGAGTAAAACCTACAGCTATAACATCAGTTTGCCTGTTCGGTTTGATGTTGACAAGGAGGCTTTTGTGTCTTCCGGACCCATTCCGAAACGCGTAAAGCTGAAGGTCACAGGCATTGGTTGGAGTTTGGTTAAGCACCAGCTTGGTGTAAGTAAGTCTCAGCTTGTCATAAAGCCCGAGTTCATGTACCGAGACGGAACGGCAATCGTGACCAGCAAACACATTTACGAAAGTGCCAGCCAGCAGTTGCCAGATTTGTTGGTAGCCTACGCCTTAGCCGACTCGGTAAGTGTGCAATTCTACCCGATCCTGAAGATCAATTTGCCGTTAGCAGTTTCGACCAACAGCATACAAGTGGCCGAAGACAAAGCTGTTACAAGTCTTGTTCTAGTCCACCCAACCAAGATAGAGGTGCGTGGCCTAGCCGAAGACCTAAAGGCATTGCCAGCTGTCTATTCCCTAGAGCTCGCTGGCAAAAACTATGACACTGATGTTGAGGAAGTTGTTGGCCTTGATATCAAACCCTATCCCAAGCTTAAGTTTGCACAAGCGGAGGCATTAGTTAGTTTCAAAGTTGGCAAGTTGGTAGGTTGGCAACGGAGCATTAAGGTCGAAAACCAGACTGGCTTAGCCTTAGCTAGGGATAGTGTTACGGTCTTCTGTCAAATGGATGAAAGGTTAATTTCAGTCATTAGATCAGACAGTTTCCGTGTGGTTGCCTCTGGGGTTAAGGGTCAGCCATGGGCTACCATCAGGCTAAAACACCAACCCAGCAATGTGATTAACCCGATCATCATAAACCCTAGTATTGCATTGATGCCCTAGCAGGGAGTTTGCAGCCAAGCGCACAAGGCATCCACATTAGGATTAACAACATCAAAGATCAAGACCAGATGTACCAAGTAGGCATAACCGGCAATATGGGAAGTGGCAAAAGCCTCGTCTGTAGCCTATTTGCCCTGATTGGTCGGGTCCCGATCTATGACGCCGACTCTGAGGCAAAAGTCATGATGCACGACGATCCTGAAATCAAACCCCAGATTCTAGATTTGTTTGGGTCCCGTGCCTATACCCCCGGAGGTGACCTAGATCGCAAGTATATTGGCGATATGGCCTTTGGTGATCCTGATAAACTTGCGGCACTTAATGCAATTGTCCACCCGGCAAGCATTGCTCGTTATGAGCGATGGCTTGTTTGTCAGACTGCTCTCTTCACCATTAAAGAGGCAGCTCTGCTGATTGAAGCTACCAAATGGCAGACACTAGATGCCATCATTGTTGTAACAGCACCTGAGGATATACGGCTCCAACGTGTGATTGTGCGAGATTCTCATCGCAGCTCAGAGCAGATTAACCAGATTTTTGCCAATCAGATGCCAGAGGCAGAAAAAGTTGCCAAAGCCACTTATGTGATCAATAATGATGGCAAGACAGCGTTATTGCCACAGGTCTTGGCAATTGACGCAGCCATCAACCAAGCTGCACTTGCCAAAGTCCAAATCAATACCGCATAAGCTTGGTTGGCGGCAACCGATATTCTCCAATGCCAGCCTACAAACACTACCAATTCACGAACTTCACCACCCCCACCCAAAAAGCTACACCAACGATGCCTGCACAACTTACTAATACCGTCTTGATGGTCCGTCCGGTTGACTTTGGCTTTAATGTCGAGACAGCAACCGACAACGCCTTTCAGCGCCAACCTAGTGCATCTGCTACCGAGCTCAAACGTCTCGTGCTCGAGGAGTTTGATGAGGCGGTCGTTAAGCTGATCCAAGCAGGGATCAAGGTCCTAGTCCTTGAAAAGGGTGACGGATTGCCGACAATGCCCGATGCAGTGTTCCCCAACAACTGGTTTAGCACAAGGCATGATGGCACCGTTGTACTTTATCCGATGGCAGCACCTAACCGCCGAATTGAGCGCCTTCAGTACCCCGCCGTCGAGCGACTGCTGATCAGCAAGGGCTTTGCGCTTAGCTCCGTCCTGACCATTGGCCCGAGTGTAAGCGAAGAAAAGTTTTTCCTTGAAGGGACCGGCAGCCTTATTATTGATCACGAACTTAATCGGGTCTATGCTAGTATTTCGCCCCGGACCACCTTGCATCAGCTCAATAACTATGCAGCCAAGTTTGGCTACGAGCTAATTACCTTTGATGCCTTCGATGCAGCTGGTCAGCCATTCTACCATACCAATGTTGTCCTGAGTATCGGAGACCGTTTTGCTGTGGTCTGTGCTGATGCCATTCCAGAATCTCAGCGTGCAAACGTCATCCAGAAGTTGGGCGAAGGTCGGGAGGTCATCACTTTGAGTTTTCAGCAGACGCAGGCATCGTTTTGTGCCAATGTCTTACAATTGGCCGGACCAGCAGGCGAGACTCCCAGGATCGTAATGAGCCAAACAGCCTTTAACGGATTTTCGGGAGGGCACAAGGCGCGACTTGAACAGTATGGACAGCTGGTGCCGCTTAATATCCCGAACATTGAGCTTGTGGGTGGAGGAAGTGCCCGCTGTATGCTGGCTGAGATTTTCCTGCCAAACTACAACTAGTCTTTAATTGGTTCACCTGGCTGCTCAGTGATAATCATCATAACCGCATCCTTGATGGTTTGTTGCATTTTTAGCAAATCGTCGGGGATGTTGGCAGCCGTCTCTATTGTTTTTACTTTGCCTCCGCTTCGATAGGTGATCTTGGTAACGGGAAAGTCAGGTGCCAAACCATAATCATCCTTAAGTGTCATCGGTTTGATCGTCTCAAGTGCCGTGACTAAGTCTTTGACGAGGTCAGCCTTAATGGTGTAGCGATATTTTCCGATCACCTTGGTATGGGCTATGCCCTCAAAGTCCATTTGCCCTGCCATGTAAAATGAGGCCTTGTATGCAGGACACTTGCCGAAACAAGGACCTAGTTCCAGCTCCAGTACAGGAGCGATTTCTTTCTTGGGGGTAGCTATTTTGTCAGGAGCCTTTTCTTGCTTTTTGCTTTTGCAAGATGCCGTTATGGTCAATAAGGATAACAGGCACAATATCCCGAACATTGGCACAATACGGATAAATAGTTGTCGTTGCGGTATCAGTAGCATATATTGCACCTTGAAGTTTGTGTAGTGACGAATAATATTTCGTAATATTACTGTTTAGGTTCACTTCCACACTAAGTAAACTCGCAAGATGTCAGAAAAAAGTCAGAATAACGGACGTACCTCCCTTGTAATTGGGTTGGTCCTGCTCCTGTTAGGCCTCAATGGTTACCTGTTCTACCTTAACCAGAATGGCAACCAAAAGATCGCCCAGCAACAAGACACCATCAAAACAAAGGACATTACCATTGCCTTAGCCAAAGACAATGCAGACTCCTTGACCTCGGAGCTTGATGCTAAAATAGAGCAGATCCAGCGCCTAGGTGGAGACACAACAGAGCTTCACCAGACACTTTTGAAGCTCCGCAAGGACCTAAGGTCAGCACGCGGTGCACGTGCTGGGGATCTGAAAAAGATCGCAGATCTTAATGATCGTATCGAGGACTATATCACCGAGCTCAGCAAAAAGGACGAAGAAATATCGACCCTTAAAAAAGAACGTGAGTCAATCTATAGCGACAATCAGAACCTCAAGACCAATATCGCACGACGTGATGACTCCTTGAGTCGTTTGGCAACTGTCCAGAAACAACTAGACGAAAAGATCCGGCTGGCCCAGATCCTACGCGCGGAAGGCATACAAGTTTCGGTCATCGATCGTGGAGGCAAAGAGCGTAAAGAAGATCGGTATCGTGCCAGTAAGATAGACAAGCTAAAGGTAGTGTTCAGCTTTGCTGATAACAAAGTCGCTAAGGTCGAAAGTAAGGATGTTATGTTGCGCGTCATCGAACCAGAAGGTAGCAGCCTCAGTGATGCTAGCCAAGGAGGTGGTTCGCTCCGGACCCGTGAGGGTAAAGAAGTACCGTTCACGACAAAACAATCCATTATGTTCGACAACAGCCATGCGCCACAGACTTTCGTATGGACTAAAGGTTCAGAGTATAAGAGTGGTACCCACACCATCGAGATCTGGTGCGAAGGCAACATGATGGGCAGTGGAACATTGGTTGTACGCTAGGCAAAGTGTTCAATATGATTCTAATCAAAAGTGGGTCTGCTAGGTTGCTAGTAGGCCCGTTTTTGTTTCCATCGAAAGGGCAAAGTTGGCCAACTATGCAGTGTATTTATATTTGCCCCATGGTCATGGCCAGGAACTAAATTTGCGATCCTGCCTCCAAGCAATGCTATTCTTCTGATCACCAACCTATTGAGGATATAGGGTCTTGATCTAGTAAATCCTAAATCCAGCTGTTGTCAATCTGCCCATGACGAATAAACCCAAACCCGCCAATACTAACCTCTTTAAGCTGGCAACTTTGGTTATTGCCCTAATGTGCTGTTGTCAGCTAGCAGTGGCACAGACTGGCAGTCCGACGCCTAACACGGTGAAGGATGCAACCCAGCAGGCAGTCAACAAGGTGCTGGACCAGAGTATAAAGGCAGACTATACCCGGGCTGGCTTTACCCTCATCTTGCTCACGGACCGAAGCCAGGCTTACTACCAGGACATCGAGGCAGCTTTTAAGCAAATCACGATCCCGGCCAAATATGATAATAACGTTATCCAGACAAACATCTTAGAGCGGACCCCAGGGTTTACAATAAGTCCCAATTCCGATGGTTTAGTTGGCATGCTGACTCAGCGGAAAGTGCCCCAACAGATTGTCGGACACTTGTTTAGCGAGAAGAACGGATTGTACGGGTATGACAAGCTTTACGAACGTGCACGATACGGACTTGATGACAACGCTGTCATGCGGCTGAAACAAAGTGCACAAGGTGTAGAAGGTAATGCCAAAACAGATGCCTGGATTTTGCCACTGCTGGCTAATACCTATATCGCAGTCGTGGATGTTCGGAACGTACGGAACTGGAATGCCTACTATGACGAAATCGACAGGGGGCGTCGAGAGACCGCACGTCGTCAAGGGGCAGTTTTCGTGCCTGTAAAACGTGAGCGTAATGGTTTTGATGTTGATGCCAGTGGGGCAGTGTTAAGACTCAACCTTCGGGACACCACGCTTTACGCCTTCTTTGATCGGTATTGGGCTGACGCAAATACCCCAGCAGCTAAGGCTAAGGAGCATATTGCAGCCCGTAATTTTATGGAGTTACCAATGCAACAAGTGGTTTACTTCAATAGCAAGAACTCAATTGGCTTTGTTAAGGATTATGATGAGCTGCGATCCCCAGGCGATGGCGTTCGGAATGTAGTTAATGACGTTATGTCAAAAGCGGTGTCATCCTTGACGGACCTTAGGGCCAAGCAAGCTGTATATGATATCAGACCGCTCAGGGCCAAGCTCGGTACCAAGGATGGGCTCCATACTGATGATCTTTACAGTGTATACGAAAATGAACAGCGTTCGGATGGAAGCACCGTTCCTGCGTGGCGTGGCTACGTTAGGGCAAGTGTTGGTGTCGTGGACAACCAAAGCAATGCTACAGGTAGCACCACACCGTCAGAATTCTATCAGGTGGCTGGGAAGCCCCTTGACATCGGCATGATCATGCAAGAGGAGCCAAGTGCGAAAGCATCCGTGATGATCGGTGTGAGTAATAATGGGCCTACAAGCGCCCTTATCCGGTTTGAGCTACTAGCTCGTGGTTTTGGTAGGCCGAATAAGTTCTGGAACAATAGCCGACTATACCTCGATGCTAGTGTATCAGGCAAGAGTTTCGATACCACTTTTAAGGAGCTTGTCGCAAAAGAAAATACCAGTACTTCTGGTCCACTTAGCACCCTCAAGAAGGGTAGTACAGGTGTCACCATTTTGTCCTTCGGCCTCGGCGGGGTTAAGTACTTTAACTTTTGGCGCAATGTGCAGGCTGGGCCCTACCTTGGCCTGCGGGGGGACTATGTTATGTTTAGCAATAATGACCTGCATGAAGCAGCTAAGGCAGACTTTGGTGAGATCTATGGGCTTAAGGGAATAACGATCGATGCAGGCTTGCGTGCAGGGGTGGTGCTCAATCGTGGAATCAGACTGGTGGGCAGTATCGGCATTGCGCCCTATTTCACGAACTCTGCTTTTTTTGGGACCAACAAACCAAATGGACTAGGTACTGGAACTGGCCGTCGGGTCGAATTTGATAACACCGCTCAACTTACCGCCTATAACAACCTAGGGACCACTAATCCGTTTTACATCAGGTATGACTGGGCGCGCTATGACCTTGGCATACATTTTGAGTTTTGAGCCAACATCAAACCAAAATTAGTTGTGAATAGGTTGTTAATAACCTCATTAGCAGTTAATTAACAACTATGTATAGATTCATTACCTTTCTTTACAGCAGGATCAGATCCTTAAAACGACAGGCCCTGTAATTGCCCAAAGTACCCATTAGCTACCATCCTAAACGCTGCCTAACCTACCTCAAAAAAAACCTCAACACCGATGAAAAGCACCCTCAAACCCATCTTGTTTGCTGCCCTCCTGGTTGGTAGCAGTTTTGCTTACCTATCATGCCGCCGCCCGCCTGAGAGCACCTCGCTCAATTATGAGGTCAAGGCGATGGAGCAAGGCAAACAAGGGACGATTCTGTTCAAAGTTTTCAGCTACGGTAACACGACCCGCCAAGGCATCGACCGGGCTAAAATGGACGCCATGCATGCCATATTGTTCAAAGGCATACCGGGCAGCAACTCAACCCGCCCTTTGGTGGACCTGAGTGTGCTTGAAGCCAACAAAAAGTACTTTGTTGACTTCTTTGGAGGTGCAACGGAGATCAACCAGTACTCACTCGGCTACATCAAGATCAAGGAAGGTAGCCACGAAGGCCCATACCGCCTCTATGTGTCCGAAAGTGGAGACGGGAGTGTGGAAGATCGCCTCAAAGTCAACAACATGGTCAAGGTAGGCATTCCTGTTACAGTGAATCTAGACCTATTGCGTCGCCGCCTCGAAGATGATGGCATCATCCGCAAGTTTGGCCTCTAGGCAATAGGACATTGCCCTGTCTACATCTATTTACTTCAAATCTCAAATGCCCAATCAAAGAGGCATTCAACCTATATCACCCCACCCGAACTAGCCATGAAACGACTGTTCAAACCCCTCATTATAGCTGCCACAGTTTGTGTATTGAGCATAGGTCAACTGATCGCTCAGCAGCAACCCACCATTATGGTCGTCCCGAGCGACGTCTGGTGCAACAAAAATGGCTTCATGACCACCTATTCTGACCAAGGAAGGATGGTCAAGGTGCCTGACTACAACAAAGCCCTACAAGAGAACGACGATCTTGAATTCGTGATCGGCAAAATCGGTCAGATGTTTGCTGATCGTGGATTCCCGCTCCAGAACCTAAAGGAGACGATGGACAAAATCGGACGTGATAATGCCAACCGTGCAGCACTGACTGGTAGCAAAGCCCAGATCAAAGAGTCACCTATCGACCTACTGAACCGGACTGCCAAGGCAGACATCATACTCAAAACCGACTGGACGGTGATCGAAAAGGGTGGAGGACGCCGTACCGTACGGTTTACGATTACACCGATTGACCCTTACACAGGGTCTGAGGCAGGTGGTGGCGCCAGCGGCGAAAGTGTCAATCCATCTTCCGAGCAGAGCGTAAGCAAACTCATAGAGGAGGCAGTTTTGGCTAACATTACCAACCTCCAAACCCGTATGGAGGACTACTTTAAAGATCTCCGGACCAATGGCCGCAAGGTCAGCATCAAGATTATGGTCGCCCAGGCTGCCAAGTTTAACCTCGAGGACGAGTGCGACGGTACCGAATATACCCAATGGCTTGATGATTGGATGGCCGCTAACGCTGTTAATGGTAAGTACATTCAGGAAGATGCAACCGAGAACGCTGTTAGCTATAACTCAGTTCGGATTCCGCTAAAGACGGAAGCAGGTCGAGACTTTAACGCCCAAATGTTTGGCCAAAAGCTCCAGAAGGATCTACAGGCCAAATGTGGCCTCAAAGGCAAAGTCAAACTCATCCGGAAAGGGGTTGCTGAAAGTTGGTTGGTACTCGGTGGCAAATAGTCCCATAACCCATGCTTTACCCTAAGCATTACCCTGACCACCATCTTAGTCACCACCAGCTACTTTTTTCTACCTAACCATCACCTTTCGATCATGAAAACGATGCCTATCATATCCCGCCTAGCCCAAGCAACACGTCGTTGTTTGCAAATAGGCTCTCTAGGCCTGGCCCTAGTCTTTAGCCTAGGTCCCACAGCGACCATGGCCCAGTCCGAGGCAAGTAACCTGCCACTTTACCCCGTTGTTCCGGACAATGTCAAAGTGCCTGAAGGTGCCAAAGAGCTCCTCCAAGCACGTCTAGACCAAGCTGTCACGGCCAACGGTATGGGCGGCATGGCTAGCCTTACCAATCGGTTTGTGCTTGTGCCGAAAATCATTGTCTTGCAGCGCAACATCACCCAGACAGCCCCCGCCATGACCCAAGTGAGCCTAGAGGCTGTCCTGCAAGTAGCCGACATGGGTAGCAAACGTAGTATGGCCTCGACCACCATTGCACTCAACGGTGTGGGAGCGACAGAGGAAAAAGCCTATACAATGGCCTTCCAGAATATGGATGTCAATAGTGGTCCGCTTGCGGATTTCATGAAAACCTCTCGCGAAAAGATCCTGAATTTTTATCTCAACAACTGCGACCGGATCATCGCTCAGGCCAAAACCAGCATAGCACGCAATCAGCCAGAAGAGGCATTGGAGCAACTCCTGTCCGTTCCGTTTGAGGCAACAGCTTGTTTCAACAAGGCCAATGCCCTAGTGCCACAGGCTTTCAGGGCCTACCAGCTCAAACAATGTGATGTCTTTATGCAGAAGGCTCAAGCAGCATTGGCATCAGGCAACGAGGAAGAGGCAGCTCAAGCCTTGGCTCAAGTTCCTAGCTTTTCAGTTTGTGGCAAAAAGGCTGATGCCATCATAGCCAAGCTTAACAAACAATGGCTGATGAAGTACCAAAACGAGTTCAAGATCCGGAAGATGAAAATTGACGCCCAAAAATGGGTTGCAGCTTCCTTGCTTGAGTCTGCTAGGCGCTTCTACCCGACTTACATCCTGCCTGGGGTGGTGCAACCTTACCAACAGCAAGACCTTGGTTTTTTGAGGTAGATTGCGGACTTTTATTGGATTAGATCAAAACCACTGGCGCCTAGGTGCTGGTGGTTTTTTGTTGCATGGAAACGACAACTAGGTTCATATTGACCACCTACCCCTCCATCATTTTCCTTACCTCGGAGCGCAGATGGGCAAGGGCAAATGCGGTGGGGTCGCCACTGCCGCTGTTGATTAAGTTCTCGAAGGCCCGTGAAGCTAGCTGGATTGAGGGTTGGTCGCCATCTAGTGTCCCAGCAGCTTGGTTGATGAGCGACAAGACGTTCTGCATGGCGCCTTTGATATGCTCATAACTTTGGTCTGAAATGTAGATCTGGGCCGATACGTTGTGCATAAACTCTTGATTCAGGACCTGATTAAGGTGCTGCTGCCAAAGGGCAACGTTGGCCTCTGGGGCATTCTCACGAACAAAGAGGTTTTGGGGGGCTATTCGCTCGAGGAATAAGACCCAGCGCTCATAAGCCTGAAGGCGCAGGGTGAGGTTTTGGTTATCTGCTTTAGTCCTGAAGTCAAGCAAGGATTTTTCGATCTCGCGCGTACTGTAGCTCCGGATCGTGAGGTACATGCCATATACCGCAAGGCTTGCGGGGATCACAATCTTGAAAAAATCGGCCATTAGGCTCAGGATAGACTCAGTTATCATAAGGCGAATGTAGGGATTTTGGCCATCATGGCCTAGTTTGTCAGTTTCGGGGATATAGGAGGCATATTCAATTTCGGTACCAATTCCCCTAAGTCCAGTTAGGGCAATAGCTTTAATGTCAGATGATCAGCCAAAAGGCGGCCTTCATCTGTCAGAATCAGTTTTTGCCCTAGTTGGTATTCAGCAAGGCCATCCTGTACCCATCCAAAGATCATTGTTTGGGTACTAGGAATTAGATCATAGCCCAGCTGGTCTTTAAGGAAAACAAGGTCAGCACCCCATTGGGTCCGAAGACTTGTCAAAAGGTACTCACCAATTTTTTCGTCCCCTGTAAGCGTTTCGGTGCTGCGCCATTCCGTTTTGTTGCTTGGGTCGGTCTGGATACCACTGACGTACTTTGTATTGTTAGCCACATTCGCATACCGATTTTGCCCGTCAAAACTATGGGCACTAGGCCCAATGCCGAGATAGGGGAGGTAGCGCCAATAGTTGGTGTTATGGACGGCATATTGGCTAGGTTGGGCAAAGTTACTAACCTCATAGTGTTCGTATCCTGCTTGTTTCAGGCGGGCGACTAGGGTGTCATATTGTTGAGCTGCAACGTCCTCATCTACAGCCTTTAGCCTTCCCGTTTTGGCCCAGTGTCCGAATGTTGTCTTGGGCTCGACCGTCAGGCAATAGGCAGATATATGCGGCACCCCAAGGCCTAGGGCTGTTTTGATATCATTGTCCCAAACAGCATCATCACTTATCGGAATGCCATACATCAGATCGATGCTTAGGTTGTTAATGCCTGCTGCTTGTGCCAGCTGCACGGCATCTAGGGCTTCGGTGGCATTATGAGCCCTGTTGCAATAGGCTAAGGCCGCTTGGTCAAAAGTCTGGATACCGATACTGAGGCGGTTTACGCCTAGTTGGAGCCATGATTCAAGCCCTTTGATAGATATGTCATCAGGGTTGGCTTCTAGGGTAACTTCAGCCTTTGGGGTTACTGGAAAATGAGACCGAATTGCATCAAAGAGTCTAGATAACTGGTCCTGACTAAGCAAGGAAGGGGTGCCTCCTCCTATATAAATCGTTTCGATTGAGGTTGGGACTAGGCCGAAAAAGTCTTTCTGGACCTTGATTTCCTGCACCATGGCATCGACTAGATCATCAATTCGGCCAAGATTGGTGCTGAAGTGGAAGTCGCAATAGTGACAAGCCTGCTTGCAGAACGGTATATGTAGGTATAGGCCAGCCATAAGGCAA
>CANHWS010000073.1 GCA_947464365.1 Cytophagaceae bacterium
TGCTGCAAAGGTAGTGGCTATGGCCTTGCACTTCGCAACACCCGCTAGCCTGATTGCGGAAAGGAATGGGTCAGAAACATAAGCCAGCCCACTAGGGTTCTAACCGTAGGTCGCCTTACCAAACGGGCAGCTCCAACCTCGGCAATCAGTACCACATCCTTGCATACCGTCAACCTCGTATGGCTCAAACGTTGTTTGCGCTGGGCGGACCATGCCCCATTGGAGGCTGCCATCAAACGAGGGCAACCATTTTTGGTGTTGTACGCTTTTGAGCCAGACATGATGGCCCTGCCTGAGCATGATGTGCGCCATGCCCGCTTTGTGTACCAGTCCTTGCAAAAGCTTGACAACTTCATTCGGGCTCATGGAGGGCAGGTTACCATCAGCCACCAGACCATGGAGGACACGCTAGCCATCCTGGCTCAGGCCTACCAAATCCAATCCATTTTTAGCTATGCCGAGACCCACCTGATGGCTACTTATCAGCGGGATAAGTGGGTGGCTAAGTGGTGCCGTGATCATGGTGTCATCTGGCAAGAATACCAACAAAATGGTGTCCAACGAGGGCGAAAGGACCGTCACCTTTGGCGTGAACAATGGGAGGACTTTATGCGTACCAAACCCAACAACCCTGATTGGCAAAAAGCCCAACAGCTTAACCTGATCTGGACCGTGCCAGAAGCCATACGCCAGCAGCTGGCACCTGCCCCGCTCCAGGCCAGCATCACCGAGGTCAACAAACAGTTCCAGCCAGGTGGTGTAGGCCCTGCGGAGCGGTACCTAGCCACCTTCCTTGGGGATCGTGTCCGGAACTACAACCGCCACATCAGCAAACCACTGTTAGCCCGCACAGGTTGTTCACGTCTGAGCCCCTACATTGCTTTTGGATGCCTCAGCATTAGGCAGATTTATCAGGCCAGTGCACCTTACCTAGCCCAGAAAGGTAAGGCCAAGGTTGTGCAATCATTTCGATCACGCCTGCGGTGGCATTGCCACTTCATCCAGAAGTTTGAGCAAGAGTGCCGCATGGAAACCGAGAATATCAACCGTGGGTATGACCAACTGATAGCCAACCATAACTCGGCACTGTTAAAGGCTTGGATGGACGGCCAAACTGGCTACCCTTTGGTCGATGCCTGTATGCGCTGCCTACACCATACCGGCTACCTCAACTTCCGGATGCGGGCTATGTTGGTATCCTTCCTGACCAATAGCATGGGAATGCGATGGCAAGATGGCGCCGCCCATTTGGCTCGCCTATTTCTCGATTTTGAGCCCGGCATTCATTATCCACAACTCCAGATGCAGGCAGGGGTTGTTGGGATCCATATTGTGCGGGTTTATAACCCCATTAAACAAAGTATTGAGCATGACCCAGAGGGCCTATTCATCAGGCAATGGGTACCTGAGCTAATTAATGTACCCTTGCAGGACCTCCACCAACCACATTTGATGTCCCCATTAGAACAATCATTTAATCGATTTACCCCTGGCCAAGATTACCCTTTACCTATCATTGATTGGGAAACATCATCACGAATCTATCGCGAACGTACTTGGGCCCTACGTGACCACCCACTTGTTAAAGCCGAGAATTGGCGCATCCTTAAACAGCATACCTTGGACAAACCACTGACCATGGAGGGGGAGGAGGACTAGGGATTTAGATTGGATAAGGTCACGCACCCAAAAACCAAGATGGAACCAAAGTTACTAGCAAAAAGGCCATCCTATTTCTTCGGACGTCTGAAGTAATACTTAGTAGTAGAAAATAACGTAGTGCCATTAACCACTGTAGTATTATTCGCAATGTTAGAGAGCTCAAATCCAGCCATACTCATCGAATTAATCATATCTACAATTTGTTTATCGCTTATATTACCTTCTTCTGACACTAGAACCCCTTTACTATTATGAACTTTATTAAATTTTATACTCTCAACTCTAAGATTAGAATCTGTAGAAAACATCTGATCTTCACCAGCGGATGATGGCAGAACAGTCGTCACAATCTGATACTCATACACAACAGGAGCCTGGTTCTGCGTAGCATTTGGGGCCATGTACAATAACGTACCAAGTGCGGCCATAACACAAGTACCTTTCAGGATAGAGATCATCGAGAGCATATAGAGTGCGTAGAGGTTAGTTTAAGTTGGGTTATATGCACCGTGCAACACCCACTACAATAGTAAGCAAAGTAGTTATATGCTGGTTTATGCCGAAGGAAAAAATATTCATCTTGGAAGTCTCGCCCCATAGCCAAATTATATAGAAGCTGGACCATCACCTCCTGCCGTTTAGGCTGGATAAGGTCACCAAGCAAAACCAGCACAGGCCCCCATTTAACAGCAACAAAGCATCCTACTTCTTTGGACGCCTGAAGTAGTAATTTATGCAATTTAAGCTACTAGAACCATTCGCGATATTTTGAAGCTCAAACCCATCCCTACTCATTGAATTGATCATATTGGCAATTTTTTTAAGGTTTTTCTGCACATTATCTGTTTTTAACCCAAAGACACCAAAAATTTTATCCAAAATAATTTCTTTGTTCTTGCCGGTAGAATCCGCAAAAATTATACGCCCATCAATCGTGTTTGGATTATGAGACATCACAATCTGGTACTCATAAACAATTGGGGTTTGGGCCAGCACTTCATTTGGTGTCAGGTTTAGACCGATGCAAAAGGCAGTCATCACAAAGGCACGTTTCAGGGTCGAGATCATAAGGAAAGTAGCGTTGGGTTTAGTTTGGGATGGGCTGTTTACACCTTGCAACACCCACTACAATAATAAGCAAAGTAGTGATATGCTGGTTTATCCCGAAGCAAAAAAATATTCATCCTGGAAGCCTAGCCCATTTGGCAAATCGTAGGATAGCCGCAGCACCTATAGATACCCCATAAAAAAACTCCACCAAATCGCTTCAGTGGAGGTAATAGACACAATACTTAAGGCAGAACCTATTTCTTCGGCCTGCGGAAAAAATAACGGGTAATGAAGATACCCGTAGATGACTCTGTCGAATAAACGCCGCTTGTGATGTCATGCAGCTCATAGCCGGCTGTACTCATGGCATTGATCTTGTCTGTGATCATTTTGTCATTGTTCCTGATGTTGCCGAAGTTGATCCCGACAAGGCTAAAAAAGTTAACCAAGTTCACTTCTTCCATCTGACCGTTAACATCGGTAGAGATCATGCGAGAACGTCCCAAACCACCAGGCACAACACTTTCGACGGTTGTTACCAATTGGTATTCATAAACTGTTGATTGAGCCTGCAAATTGGCCGGAGCCAAGTACAAACAAGCGCCGAGCATGACCATCATGCAAGTACGTTTTACTAGATTCATCATAAGTATGGGCAATTGAGGGTTAGATAGGTTAATGAGGTTACTGCTGAAGATACTACACTCCAACTAATACAATGATAGGGCAAAGATTTGATACCCAATACCCTCACATCAATATATCCGGCCTACCACAACAAAATTTGTTCCTCCATCCTGCCCAATGCCTTAGCCAAATTATAGGTCAACTGCACCATCACCTCCTGCCGCTCTGGTTGTATTAGGTCGCCCACTATGCGCATTTCAGCCTGCAGGCCATTGGCGACCTCGGCCTTCAGCAGCAAACCCGTCCGCAGCCCTCGACCATTGAGGTAGGGCAACTGCTGGTACCACATCACTTGTGGTTCGGTCAGGAAGGGCCGCGCTTGGCTACTAGATACATCATAATAACACATAAACGGCACCGCCCTGAGTTTGCGCCACCGTGGCCACTTTGCTACTATGCTAGTGTTGATGGCCACACCATATTGTGCAGGCCCGTTGCGCCAATGTTGGTATTGTGTTGTTTGTAATACGCTGGACCACGATAGATCCGTAGTCAACGGAATCTGGCTAGATACCTGCGCCACCTGCCGCATCATGTTGGACATACCGGGTCGATCACCTAGGTTATCTAGGGGCTGCACCCTTAGCCGGTATTGGGCGGCATAGTTTGCACCCATATCAGTCGCATATCCTATACGTGTCATCGTCTCAAGCCCAATGACCCCGGCCCTACTCACCCGATAGCGCGCCGTGCTAAACCGAAACACATCCAACCAACCAGACCAAGCCCAACCAATTTGTTTGTTCTGCTCTGCCCCTATGTAGATACCTTGTTCGGCCACTGGTGCGCTCCCCTGCCCAAAAGCAGCGGCATAAGGCGTATAATAGTTATTGCCATAGTTCCGGAGCCTGACGGTCATCGTGCGATACCGATTTAATCCCCTGATATAGCTGAGGCTTATGGCCAAATTATCCAGCCCAGCCGTCGCCAAAAGCCCATCTGCCACCTGCCCTGCTATCTCACCTGAATACGTCCCAGCTCCTACCCTGCGAGATCCGTAAATAGTCACGGCACTAGAGGCCTGCCCCATAAATTGGCGGCTGGTGGTGGCGGCCAAGGGTTGGCCATAAATGGTTTGCTGCACACTCGCCCCAACCCGCCCAATAGCCTGCCCATAGTCATTCAGGATGGGTAGTAGGTACTGGCCACCCATAATCGTTTCGCCAAGGGTGGCACGCCTAGCCAACTGCCCTGCCGTCGCGTGTATACCAGAAGCAGGCAAACTCCCGATGCTATAACCTTCATCTAGGATGCTGTCTTGCACGGCGATTGGGCTGGCATCAATTTGTTTATAGCTCAAATAAGTCATCAACCGTGCCCCATTACCGAGCGCAGTTTGCTGCCTTTGCCCCCTTGGTCCTAAGTCCCAATCCATGGCCACACCCCGCAAAAAACCATATTCAGCCGTGCTGGTATAGGGCCTTAATCCATCCTGATAACCTTCGAGTGGCGTTGTGGCCATACTACCACGCCCAGCACTCAAGCCAGCCCCCGTCAGCAACCGATGCCCAAACGAGGTGGTATAGTCGCCTAAAATCACTTCCCTCAGCCTAGGGCTAAGCCGACCAGTGGCCAAATACCCACTCATAAAATCAGGGCCATAAAGGGATCTCGGCGGATTCCATCGATAGTATTCCCCAGGGTCTTGCTGCATCGTTAGGCCAACTGCCAGTCCCGCATCTGTACGCAGACGGTAACGCAATAATTGGCTTATCGGCTGACGTGGATAGTCAGTATTAGCCCTTGCCGTAGTACCTACCCGTGCCTGCATCCAATGTACTGGCGCATTCAATAGTCCTTTCTTTTGCCATTTGTCCGATAGTTGGCGGCCACCTAGTTGTAAGGATGGGCTATCAATAAAAAACCAACGCAAAACATTGGCCAATGCATAGTCAAAGCCCGGTATCGCTGCCAACTCATATAATGAGCGAAATGGCCCGTATTGCTGGCGGTAGTCCATGAAACTACGTACCAAACTATCAGGCACACCTAACCATAACAAATCGGCCTCCGTTGCTTCATTGATATCAATGCGGGTTTGGTATTTACTTAGCAAGGCATCAATAGCAGCAGGATCAGGATTTTCAATGCCTTGATAGATGGGCAATTGCCGCTCCAATAGCGTTTGCATCAAGGTAGAGGTTGGTTGGCCGGGGAGCGGGACAGCCGGTTGGGTGGCAAGTTGACCATAACAACACGGATGACACAGACTGACAGCCAGGGATAAAAACAATCCCCAAAACCAGTATTTATGCCTCCATATCATCTTACCTACCACCAGATCAATGCTAGCAATTGACTTGTTGGTTCGTCAATCCTCTGCTAGTGGGATAAAGAAAGTAGGTTTGGAGCAATGACCGATAACTAAACAAAAAATAATCTTTGCCTTGCACCAGTAATCAGAGGGACTAGAAACCAAGCGGCCCCAATTCCTTAAAGTGCCCATTGCTCTGGACCAGGACTTTGGTACGCTCTGTTTGTTCTAACACGGGCAGGATATGTTCTAGGTGTGCAATCAGGAAGGCAAGCCGTAGATTTTCAGTCTCCGTCATCAGCAAAATGGCCTCCTGCTGGACAGATAGGCCTAGTTTGCCCGCAATGGCATAGCTCAGGTAGCTACCAGGTAGCACTACCACCTCTGGGGGGATCACTCCCAGTAAGGCAAATAGCTGATCACGCAGATGCAAGGCAGTATGCTCTAATACGGGTGAGCCTTTGCTATTATCTTCTTGATGGCTAACCCTCGCTGCAGCATAGAGCTTGTCCGACCAAGGGTTTTCCCACATATCCGTTCTGTAGGTACTAATGCCTAGGGTTCGGATATTACATCTGCCATCTTCTGCCTGATCAGTGATCTCGATGATACGAACAACAGCACCAAAGCTCATTACTTGCCCATCCAAGAAAGGTGAAATACCAAAACAGCCACCCACTCCTAGGTCTGCCACTAACTCCCGATAACGAGGCTCAAAAACATGCAGATTTAGTGGTTGGCCGGGATAGGCCACCAGCCCAAGCGGAAACAAAGGCAACCAAATTGGCCACTGGTTGTCTTCGTCAGAAGGTAATTTGTTGGGTGGCTGGTTATGGGCGGACATAAAGGGCAGGGCGAAACCGAGAAAACTAAGGCGTGAAACAAGATCACATAGGTCGACAAGCAACCAAAGACTGAGCCACAATGCCTATGTTGACTAGATAACTGCCAAACCAGATGACCTGTTACGAAGCCAGCCTAAAAGGATCAACCTGAGGGAGCGCAGCCAGCATGCCAACCGTGTCGTGGCCATACTTTTGCCACAAAAAATCTTTATGCCGATCGAGCGCCAACAGGTCCGGCGCATACTCCGCATCTTCCGGAGCCTGATCGTCTGCCAGACCCCACTCGGCAGCCTGCACCCTAAGCGAAACCAAATCAAACTCCAGCTGCCACTCCATCACCTCGGGGGCAGTTTCTGTAGCAAGTCGCCAAACGGGTTTGATGGCAGCCACCAGCAAAGTGTCCAGCTGGGTACTATGGTCGAGTGTGCCCGTAAATACAGGCGCTTCGAGCACAGTCATACCGACAACAGGCCTAAACCTGAAAGAATGAACGGCTAGGCCCTCTTGCCTAGCCACAAAGCTGAGCTGTTGCAGGCAGCTGACAGCCATGGCCCAGTTCACAGCCCAAGGTTTGCCAAACCTACCCATCACACAGTTGGGTTCGATCTGGATGTGCTGCAGAAAGGCTGGCGCGTGGCCAGCGGCGGTTGTTTGTAGGTCCAGGGCTAGCTGATGACTTTGCGTCTTCGGACCTGAGGTCAGGAGGTGAGATGGGTTTTTCATGATGTTCGACTAGTTAATCGTCAATAGTTGGATTAGTTTCTAACCACAAAGCAATGCTACATTATACGGCACCAATCCGGAAGGACCAAACCGCAAGACAACATTTTTAGGTGGTCTCACTGAGTCTTTATATCCTTGGGCGTAAGTTTGTAACCCAACTGGGCCAGAAAAATTACCAATACAACAATCATGGACTTTTTACACAATCATCTAGAAGCGCTTATCTTCTGTGCAGAGGAGCCCGTTACGGCTCTGGATCTTGGCCGATGCTTAAGCGAAATGTTTGATGCCGAGCTTGCCCAAGAGGATGTCCTGAACGCCTTAGAGGAGCTTAAGGCCAAGTATGAGTCCGACGATTTTGTATTCAGGATCGTGGCCATCAATGGCGGATATCAGTTCTTGACCAAGGCTGCTTACCAGCCCAGTATATCCATCTTGCTTAAACACAAAAGCAAAAAACGCCTGAGCACTTCCGCCCTCGAGACCCTCAGCATTATCGCATACAAGCAGCCGATCACTAAGTCCCAGATCGAGGCCATTCGCGGCGTCAATAGCGACTATGCCATCCAACGATTGCTTGAGCGTGAGTTGATTGCAATCCGTGGCAAAAGCGACGGACCTGGCAGGCCGATGTTGTATGGCAGCGGCAAAAAATTTATGGACTACTTCGGCATCAAGGACATGACCGAGCTGCCCCAACCAAAGGACTTTATTGCTGAGGATGCGGAGCTCGGGCCAAAAGAAGAAGCTTAGTCACTTCTGACTTTCTGGCACTGGTTCTATTTGAAATCGAAATGGCAACCAAAGGACCAGAAGTATCGCTTTCTACCACTTACCAAGGATAGCACTTGGCCACAAGTTGATGGGCTTAACATAAGCCCCTTCGCAGCAAGCTGCCCCCATTAGGGATGGTAGTCAGCGCAATAGTGATTATGATACCCTATCTCCTAATTTCTAGCCAAATAAGGCCCTGATAAATCAAGCGTATGGTACTAGCTCAAACAATCGTGGTCATTTATGTTTTTTTAGGTCATCTGCAGCCATTTGCCACTTTAAGCGATCTAAAACGACTCTGAGAAGCCCATTAATGACCTTCTAGAGCCAATAATTGACGAACTTACCTAGCAAGTTCAATTCGGCAAACGCCTAAAAGCAAAAAAGCAAGCCATCCTCAAAAAAGATAGCCTGCCGATTTCTAAAACCCAATCTATTGGTCTTGCAGCTAGGCAACACTGTTGTGCTGCTTTTGCCAATGTCTTTTGACAGATGTCATGCTACAAAGGTAAACGAAAAACGCAAAAGGCAAGTCAGATTCATCGAAAAAAACATGCCTATTTCTTAAACCCAATCTATCCTTACTCCACTAATCGAGCGCCTGCGCTTGGGCATCTCAGTATCTTTATTAGGGTAGCCTTCGTTTTGTTGAACAAAATGCACCCCATTTGATTTTTTGTTTAGTTTTTGATAATCTTAACGGCCCTAGAACCAGGTACCATCACATAATAAGCACCAGTTGGCAAGTGGCTAAGGTCGGCCCGGTAGTTTTTACTGCCTAGGTCGTCAAAGTGTACTGCCTGAGCGACTCCGCTAGAACTGTACAACATCAGGCTACCAGCAAGTTGTTCCCCCTCGATCGTCAGGTTAATCACATCCTGCGCTGGGTTCGGATAGGCAGTAACTGACACATTACCAGAGGTTAAGGCTGCACTTGGGGTCACCACAATCTTTGGGCTATATGTTTTGCTACCGTCAAAGTCAACCTCAACAATCTGGTAGTAACCTTCGGCACTGATCCTTTCGGCATGGATAAAGCTATAAACCTGCAATGTGGTCGAGTTGCCAACGGCAGGGACCGTACCTACAAGGCTAAACGACTTGCCATCCTTACTGAACATAACATTGAACTGGGCAGCATTTTTTTCCATGGCCGTTTTCCAAGTCAGGTTTACGCCTTCTTTGGCATTCTTACCGCTGAAATGAGCAAACTCTACCGGCAAAACGACATTTTCGATCTTAGTGGAATTAATACTGCTATTGTTGGCATCCGTCTGATCGGTCATAAAGGGAAAACCAGCAGTAGTTGCACCGAAGTTGTAGTTACCAGCTGTTACGGCTTTCGCAGATACGGTCACTGTACCAGAGACACCGTTATTGATGTTGCTAAAGGTAATGACTTGGTTGAGGGCATCATACGAGCCAGAAACGTTATTAAAAGCGACATTTTCCACGGTCATTCCAGAGGGCACGTTTAGGGCCATCTTGGCTGACTCGGCAACATCTGGGCCCGCACTAACCACATTGATGGTCATGGTGGCTGTCTGACCGACTGTATAGGTGGCTTTGTCCAATGAGGTGGTAATGCCAAGGTCAGCTAGTTTGGTGCTGCTGCTGGTCACTGAGGCAGCATTGATATTGCTTGTGATGTTGTCTAGTAACGCAATGGTACTACCTCCGGTGCCCGAGAAGGCAAACCTGATTTTGTACCAACCAATTCGGCTAGCTCCAAGGCTCAAGGTGGTGTTCCTTACGTTGGCGTTGGTATAGGCAATTGTACCACCTGTCAAAGTCGAAACTGCACTATTGATATCAACTAGTGTAACATTCAGGACTGGGCTTGAAGACATCCCATTGACCTTGTGGTCGAACGATATGGTGTTGTTGCCTGTCAGTTTGACCCAGCCAGTCTGGAAAATGGCAGGGCTAGCAGGGTTTGAGAGCGGACCAACACGAACGGTCTTGCCTGTGATGCCACCTGTAGAAACAATAACCGCTTGCTGGTATAGATATCCGAACTTGAAAGACTCGTCCCGGTTGGCATAGGCCGTGAAGTTCTCGGTATAAGTCGCAGCGCCAAAGGCAAGCGACCCGAGCAATGAGAAGAGGACTGTAAAGAAAGTGCGAAGTGTGAAGGTATTCATGTACTAGTACTAAGATTTGTGGGAAATACTTACATCAAGGTTTCGAGGGGTCTCTCCTTAATGTGGTGTCCTTTTGCCTGGGGTTATTGCGGCCGTTTGACGTCACAAAGATGGGGCAAAGATTTTATTTGGCAATTTTTTTTGCTAAAATCTTACACAAGCAAGTTTTTTGGCATTCAGAAAGTAAGTCAAATAGGGGCTTTTGCCAAATTTTATACATCTAAATCACTATTATGCAGACATAACACCTCATATAACGACATTTAATGCCTCGAAAATTTCTTTACACCTATCAATAGAGCATTTATTGGCAGGAATTAACGCTTGAGGAGGCAAAACACCCAAAAAAACTCAATCAACTTTATATCAGCCACTTAGGTAAAAAACAGAGCACAATTGCTTAGATCAGACCACATTTTCTTCACTTATAGCGTGTGGCTATCGACCCATAAACCAAGACTATTAACCACATACATTTGCTTTTTTTGACTAAACCTTACATCAAACTAACATCCGAGATTAGATAGAAGTAGCTCTTCGTTTCCAGAATCTGGCTTACACCTTCGCCCATCAAGACATAAAAAATCCTGACCATTACTGGTCAGGATCTTACATTGTCAGTTTTCGGATCTTTTGGGGCCTATTTTCCTTTAAAAACTGGTTTGCGCTTCTCAAGGAAGGAGGCAACACCTTCTGCATAGTCCTCACTCCGGCCCGCAATCTCCTGGCAATACGCCTCATAATCCAGCTGCTGATCGAGGTCATTGGTGGCTGCCTTATTTAGCATCCGCTTGATGAGCCCTATTGCCATCGTTGGCGCCTGTGCATATTGGCTAGCCATAGCTAGAGTGGTTTCCTCCAGTTTGTCTACTGGTACACAGCGGTTGATTAGCCCCATTGTCAAAGCCTCAGCTGCTGATACCTTCGACCCTAAAGTACAAAGCTCAAACGCACGCGCCTGACCGATGATCCTAGGCAAGAAGTAAGAGCTACCACTGTCGGGCACCAGGCCAATGTTGATAAAGATCTCGATAAAGGTGGCATGGTCTGCTGCAATGATCATATCGCATGCCAAGGCTAAACTAGCTCCAGCCCCAGCAGCCACCCCATTGATTTGCCCGATGATGGGCTTAGGCATCGAGCGCATGGCCCGGATGATGGGGTTGTACCGAGTGTGCAAGCTATCAGCCAAAGAGCGTTTGGCCCCCGAAGCAGTATTCTCGCGCACCTCCTTCAGATCCTGACCACTGCAAAAGGCTTTGCCTGCCCCAGTAAGGACAACGACCCGAACAGCTGGATCCTTGGCAGCTTGTTTTAAGGCATCAATCAGCTCCAGGCTGATCTGTTGGTTAATGGCATTGTAGGACTCTGGTCGGTTGAGTGTGATCGTCAGCAAACCAGTGATCTCTGGGTGCAGGACGTAGGTTAGTTGTTGGTACATATATATAGGCAGGGGTCTTGGTGGATTGAATGGACTGTAAAGGAGGCCAATAGGACAACCATGCGCAAGATAAGGTCAAATCATCGGTCTAGGAGCCTAGTTACAGGCCAAATACTATCCTCAGCTAATAGCCACACAAGCAGCCCAACTAACTGCACCAAGACCTAAGGTGATGTGTTTAAGCTGATCAATGTTAATCCCACGCAAGCCAATTAAGCCCACTAACGATGCAAACAATCGCCCCCACGGCCTTGTTACCCAAATCATGACCACTACGTCCCCTCATCCTGCCACAGCTACCCTACCTAAGGCCCAAGTTGTAATTGTCTGGCTCCGCCGGGACCTCCGGTTAACCGACCAAGCAGCGCTGTATTATGCCCAACGATATGCAAAGCAGCATAGCCTAAAAGTACAGTTGGTCTTTGTGTTTGATAGGGCAATCCTTGACCTGCTGGATGACAAAACCGATGCACGGGTGACCTTCATCCATAATGCCTTAACAGCCATCCAGACTCAACTGTTGGGCCAAGGAGCAACGCTAGATGTATTTTACGGATCTGTGGAAGATGCCCAAAACCACTGGCACCAACAGTATGATGTTAGGGCAGTATTCGTCAACCGGGACTATGAGCCCCATGCTTTACAACGGGACGCCACACAAGAGGCCTACTGGACTTGCCATAACGCAGCATGGTTCAGTTACAAGGACCAAACCCTGCTCGAGCAAAACGAGGTATTGAGTAACACTGGCACTCCCTACACCGTCTTCACTCCATACAGCCGCAAATGGCGCGATAAGTTGACGCCATACATGCTCAAGCCCTACCCAACAGAAAAGTACTTTGGGCTACTGCATCAACAAGCCCCATTGCCGCTCCCAACCCTAGCGTCAATGGGTTTTGCCTGCACTACAATCGAACTACCACCTCCAACAGTGGAAACTGAGTTATTGCAGTCCTACGCAGACAAACGCAATTTCCCCTCCTTGCCAGCTACCTCACGGCTGGGAGTTCACCTCCGCTTTGGCACCATCAGCATCCGCCAATTAGCTAAGTTGGCTCAAGCCAATAGTGATACGTTCCTTAACGAACTCGCCTGGCGCGATTTCTATTTCAACATCCTGCACCACTTCCCAAGGGTGGGTGCAGGCAAGGCCTTTAAAGCCGACTATGACCTGATCAAATGGCGCAATAACGAGGCGGAATTTAGGGCCTGGACCGAAGGCCAAACGGGCTATCCCATCGTCGATGCTGGCATGCGCGAGCTCAACACTACCGGCTATATGCACAATCGCGTCCGGATGATCGTCGCCAGTTTCCTTTGCAAACATCTGCTGATCGACTGGCGCTGGGGTGAGGCCTACTTTGCCAAAAAACTACTAGACTTTGACCTAGCAGCCAACAATGGTGGCTGGCAATGGGCAGCTGGCAGTGGCTGTGATGCTGCTCCATACTTTCGGGTCTTCAACCCCACGCTCCAGACTGAAAAGTTTGACAAAGACCTACGCTACATCCGCCGCTGGGTACCCGAGTTTCAGGATCCATTCCGCTATCCACGCCCTATCGTTGTCCA
>CANHWS010000074.1 GCA_947464365.1 Cytophagaceae bacterium
CGGAAGGCCTTCCTTTTGGCCCAAGTACATTGGTGCTCAAAGTCGCAGACAAGATGTTTGCATTGCTACCGCTTGACGAACCTGAACGCTTAAGTGTCAATCTCAAATGTGATCCCGAAAGAGCCGAGGAGCTAAGAGAAGCATATCCTAATGCCATCAAGCCGGGCTACCACATGAGCAAAAAACACTGGAACACGGTCCTATTGAACGAAGGTCTTCAGCAAAAGTTGGTTCAGGAGCTGATTGACCACTCCTACCAATTGGTGGTCGATAGCCTACCAAAAAAAGTTCGGGAGGCTATGCTTCTAGGCTAACAGGGAGACAATAGCGGTTGCAAAAGACCGAAAATGGGTCCTACTTGCACCCTGAGATGAAGATACTGGTATTGCGTTTTTCGGCCATTGGCGATATCGTCTTGACGACGCCAGTCATTAGGTGCCTCAAACAAAAGCTACCCGATGTCGAGATCCATTTCGCTACGCAGCTCCAGTTTGCTTTCTTGCTACGGCACAACCCCTATATCGATCAGGTACTGACTTGGGACAAGGGAGATAAATCGGATCTTGACAGACTGATTAAGGACCTAAAGGCTGGTGACTATGATTATGTGATCGATCTGCATCACAATCTCAGGACGGCCAAGATCAAACGAGCCCTAAGCAAGGTACCAGCATTTAGCTTTGACAAGTGTAACATCCAGAAGTGGCTACTGGTCAACTTCAAGTGGGATCGTATGCCAGATGTCCATATCGTAGACAGGTATATGGATACACTAAGCAGCCTAGGTGTTGTCAATGACAAAAAAGGCCTAGACTACTTTTTCGACCCATCAAAGCCGCCGACCATCGACTGGTCCAAATGGACAGATTCTGGCTCCTCCGTCCCTGTACCTGATAACTATATCGCTGTTGTGATTGGGGCTACCCATTTCACCAAACAACTACCCGTCAATCGGTTGATCGAACTATGCAAGGCGGCCTGGCATCGGTACCAGAAACCAGTTCTTATCCTTGGAGGACCTACTGATATCGAACGTGGGCAGATGCTTTCTGCAGGCCTAAAGTCAGATAAAGTACCTCATCATGATACAACAGGACTTCTGACCTTTGATCAATCAGCAGAGGCAATACGCCAATCGTGGCTTGTGTTCAGCAATGATACTGGGCTGATGCACGTCGCAGCCGCATTCCGAAAACCAGTTGTTAGCATTTGGGGCAATACCACCCCACGTCTAGGCATGTATCCTTATATGACTCCATACATAGTTTGGGAACATCCCGCAGGTCTAGGTTGCCGACCATGTAGCAAAATCGGGTTCAAGAGCTGCCCAAAGGGCCACTTTAAGTGTATGCAGGACCTAGCATTCGATTGGGAAGCAGTTGATTCCCTAATGCAAAAAGCCCAACCCGAAGGTTAGGCTTTTGATAAACATCTTACTTTGATAAATTAGTTGCGCTTGTTTAGCTCATCCCTAATTTGGGCTGCCCGCTCGTAATCCTCAGCATTAAGGGCATCTTCGAGCATGGTTTTAAGTTGCTCGGTACTAGCATCCCGCACCTGATCTTGCAAAGACTTCTTCTTAGGGCCTTTGGCTGCCACAGGTTTCGGATCGTCATCCTCTGGCTCGGACAGGATGATGCCTGCCTCCGACAAGATCACGTCATTGGTATAAATATCGACCCCAAAACGAAGCCCAACCGCAATAGCATCTGACGGCCTTGCATCAATGTTGTATGTATTGATACCGTCTGTGGTCACGATTTGGGCATAAAAAACACCTTCGCGCAGGTCGTTGATGTAGATCTCCTCAACAAAAAAGTTGAATGCCTGACCAAATGCCTTGAACAGGTCATGAGTCAGTGGCCGTGTTGGCTTGATTTTTTCGATCTCAATCGCAATGGCTTGAGCCTCAAACATCCCGATAACGATCGGAAGGCGCCTATTGCCACCTTCTTCGCCGAGAACCAAGGCAAAGGAGCCTTGTTGTGATTGGCTGGAAGAAAGTGCAAGTATTTCTAGCTTGATTTTAGCCACTTCTGTTTGATAAACTAGGGTCGCATAATGCTGCTGCCCGATGTGTGTACTAGTTACAGATATTCCGCCAACTACCGATGCAAAACTGACGTTTAGCCCCAGCATGCTGGCCTAGCGCAAAAGATCAGGGCTGCAATAATAGCAGCCTAAATCCAGATTAAACCCGGATAATCAATGGGCACACAAATAATTGTGGCAACCTAGCTCTATTTGAGTGCCTGGTTGAGCGCTGGAAGGATCTTGAAAACATCCCCAACAATGCCATAGTCCGCCACTTTAAAAATTGGCGCCTCAGGGTCCGAGTTGATTGCGACAATACATTTACTGCTGCTGATACCTGCCACGTGCTGGATTGCTCCGCTAATCCCGGCAGCAATGTAGAGCGAAGGGCTCACTTTGATACCTGTTTGACCGACGTGCTCATGGTGCGGGCGCCAATCCAGATCACTAACAGGTTTGCTGCAGGCAGTAGCTGCACCGAGCGTTTTGGCAAGGTCTGTGATTAAGCCCCAGTTTTCGGGACCTTTCAAGCCACGACCACCGCTAACAACTAGGTCAGCTTCTGGTAACAAGATTTCTCCAGTAGCCTTTTCGGTGCCTTTGCTGGTAAGGGCCTTGTCTGATCCACTGAGCGAAACAGAAAGTGACTCGACGATTGTAGTGGCACTATTTGGCTCAAAACCAGTCGCAGCTCCTTTTTTGACAGTTAGGATCCGGAGGGTAGCATTGAGGGCCACGTCCGAAAATGCTTTGCCTGTGTAGATGCTGCGCTTAACAGTGAGTACTCCATTATTAAGTACTGGCAGGTCCACAACGTTTGTTGCTAGAGCGGCACCTGTAGCAGCTGCAACTCGTGGTGCCATTGCATCTACCAAGGAGCTCTTAGCTAGAACTACCAGATCAGGATTGCTGATCGCGATGGCTTGTTTCAGGACAGCGGCAGAGGTCATGATATCTACCTGTACAAAGGCACCGTCATCAGCATGGAGCACCTTCTGGACACCATAGCCACCAAGCGAACCTAGGTCCGTTGTGGTAGGGCCAGCTATAACGGCTGTAATTGCACCACCACCCAAGGCTTCAGCAGTCTTATGAGCGTAGGCAAGAGCCTCTAGGCTTGACTTTTTAACGGAGCCGTCAGACTCCAAAAATACCAGAATATTCATCAGACGAGGGTCTTGATTGTATGTTAGGCGAGTTGGGCAATTGTCCTAAAGACGACACCCAATATTGCCATTTGGTGTAAAAGAGATAAGGCACTGAATGTTCGGGCCGCGAAGATTAAAGCACCTTGGCTTCATTCCGGAGCAAGTCAACAAGCTCAGCAACGTTGTCGGCAGCAATCATCTTGCAGGCCCCTTTGGCTGGTGGCAAGCTGAATTGTTGGACGGTAGTGGAGGTTGCAGTTACAGTTGGTTCAACCACCTTAAGTGGCTTAGTCCGTGCGCCCATAATGCCTCGCATGTTCGGGATTTTCCACTCGGCAATTGGCTCTTGGCAACCAGCTACTAATGGCAGGTTCACCTCGATCACTTCTTTGCCACCTTCAATCTCTTTCGAGACAGTTGCCAGGCCACCGACAACGTCGAGACGCATCACTGGTGCCACGGAAGGAATGCCAAGCAGCTCACCAACCATACCATGCACCTGCCCACCATTGTGGTCGATGCTCTCGCGTCCCATCAGGATTAGGTCATATTGTTCGGCTTTGCAAACTGCTGCAATCTCTTGCGCTACCTGCCAAGCGTCAGTCGGGTTGACATTGATCCTGATCGCATCATCAGCACCAATGGCCAGTGCTTTACGAAGCGTGGGTTCGGTCTCTGCCAAACCAACATTGAGGGCGGTGACAGACCCACCTTGCGCCTCTTTAAGCTCAATGGCACGTGCAAGGGCAAAGTCGTCATACGGACCGATGATGAAGGTAACGCCCGCAGCGTTAAACTCCTTTCCGTCCGGCGTAAAGCTGATTTTGGTTGTCGTGTCCGGTACGTGGGTGATGCAGACCAGTATCTTCATATCTAATTGGTGCTAGTGCTAATCAGCCGGTTTCCAACTGCGGAAATCAAGAAATTGCAACCACACATGCAGGTGCCCTGACTAGCCTTTTGTATCAAGCCCCAAATATGATACATGGGTGCCAAAATCGATACACCTCAACCTGATTTCGGCCAAAATTATTGATAGGCAACCCTGTTGGCCGCCAAAGCTTCCTAGCACGACTAGTCATGCACCAAGACCCTAATCCTAACCTAGCAAAACACTGGATCTGATCCATTACCTTTGTGGTTTCGCACAAGCCTGCACACCTATGGGCCAAGACCCCTCCACCTTTCAGGTTGACAAAACGCCACGGATCGACAAGACGTTGTTTCAGGAAGGCCACTTCTTGGGCCGTCCCGCAGATTTTGACGATCTCATCGTCCAGCGTAGGCTACAACTAACAGAGGCGATCCCGAATTTCACAGGCAAGGATCTGACCCTTGTAGATGTTGGTTGTGGTAATGGTGCTTCTGCCTTTTTCTTGGCTGATAAGTTTCAGTATGTGCTCGGTATTGATGTTTGGGAGGGTCACCGTAGCTCCTTTGACGCTTACAAAGCCCATAGTGGAATTCATAATGTGGACTTCCTAAAGCTTGACCTCGAGAGCGAATCGCACCCAACCCAATATGATCGTCTAATCAGCTTTGAGGTCATCGAGCACCTTAATGATGATCGCAACGTCACCAGCTTTTTCAACCTCGTCAAACCAGGTGGTCAGATTGCGATTTCGGTCCCGAACAAGTGGTGGATCTTTGAGACGCACGGAGCTAACCTCCCGCTTTTGCCCTGGAACCGTGTACCCTTCTTCAGCTGGCTACCTACTTTTATCCATGAGCGCTTTGCGAATGCCCGCATCTATACACCCGCCCGCATCCGCCGTGTGCTAGAGCATGCTGGCTTTGAGGTGATCAGTGTCCAGAACATCACTGCCCCACTTGACGTACTCAAACCATCAGGCTTCAAACGCTGGTTACAGGCCAATATCTTTAGGGGCAACACAACCAAGATACCCTTTAAGGCGACTGCGCTGTTTGTGCATGCTGTGAGACGGTAGTATTAATTAGCATTTGGCAAGTTAGTGTTATGGATTTGGAAGCAGTTGCCACCACAATCACCCAAGTACAAGACATTTTGATTATTGTGACAATCATATTGATCAATCAAAAGTGAATTATGGATACCTGACAACCGAGATATTCACTCCATTACTAGTCAAGTGCTAATTCCCTGTGGCAACACCCTTTCCCTAAAGACTGACAAGGGGCTACTTATTCCATATTTCAATAAAAGTAGTGCTTTTGATACTTGGAGTTTTCAGCTCAATTTTTGGATTGATTTACCCCCACCAACCCATCAAGTACAGCAGCAAACTTGCCTGCCAAAGCCTTACGGCTATATTGCTGGTATCCCTGGCTTTGGCAAATTGGTGTTCCGGATTGATAGGCGTCAAACAAAGCTAGGATGTTGGCCTTGAGCATGGCTGCATCGTCATAGCCTGAAAATAAACCAGCACCAGTATCGATCAAAACCTGTTGGGCATCACCACCTTCTGGCCCAATGCAAAGGACCGGGCGGCGTAAGGCTAGGTATTCGAATATCTTACCAGTCAAAATTCCATTTGCGTTATTCACCCGGTCTATCATCAATAGCAAGACCTGCGAGCTGCGCTGCGTTTCCAATATCTGGTGGTGCGGCTGGTAGGCCCTAAAGTCAAGCCATGGGGTAAGACCAAAAGCCTGAGCAGACTCTTGCACCACAGGATCCACCTTACCATAAAAATGGAGCTGAAGGGCTGCGGCAAAGTCCTTATTCGTCTGGACAAGTTCCTGTAGCACCTGCCAAAAAACTTGGTGGTTGCGTGGATAGCCCAGCATGCCGACGTAAGTGATCGTAAATTTTTTGTCTGGCGTTGGATCTGCCTCGAACACAAAATCAGCCTCATCATACCCATTATGGATAACTAATGTCCTTAATGGCTTGTGTGGTGGTTTAACCAAGGTATCCATATCGGTAGCCATGGCATGGCTAACTGCTACTACTGCATCTGCCTCAGTTAGTACACCTTGCTCTAGGCTCTCGTGTTTACGACGAGCAAAACTGCTGAGTTTGAGCTCCTGATAAAACCCAATTTGCGTCCATGGGTCACGGAAGTCAGCCAACCATGGCAAGTTGACACCCCGCTTTTTGAGCTTCCGTTTAAGCTTAAGGGCAATGACGTGCATACTATGAGGTGGACCTGTACTTACGATGGCCTCCACTGGGTGCTCCTTCAGATAATTGACCAAATAAGCCACAGAAGGATTAATGAAGAACATTCTGGTGTCTGGCACAAATAAGTTGGACCTTACCCAGATGGCTAGTCTCGACTTCCAGCTAGACTGTTGTCCCTTACCAACATACAAGGGATTGACGTTTGTTGTGGCCTTCTGGCCCTTGCCCATGAACTTATTATAGAGGTCAAAGGGCTCCCAAATCGGTTCTCTGATGACTTCAATACCTTCAGGGATTTCGGCCAAGAGGGCATCATCGCGGAGCTCAAACTGACTATTGGAAACGGTATAAACTACTGGCTCGTATCCATAGGCTCGCAAATACTTCACTGTCTTGAGCCATCGCTGAACCCCACTACCAGCTGAAGGTGGCCAATAATAAGTTATTACCAGAACCCGACGACAATTGTTGTCCTTGTCAGCTTCAGTTATAGCAGATTGAGAAATGGCGTAGCGAGAATCTGATGTGTTAGGGTTGTCCAAAAGTCTGGCGAGGATACAAATACGAGAGGCCAAATTTACGACATGTGGTTAATTTTTGATGTTTATATGCCCCCATGGCCAAGACAGAAAAAAATGTTAAACACCTGCCAAGGCCACTTATCATGCCAATATCCAGTCCTCGCCAGCATCCAACGACCTTTTCTGGACGTCACTAATGCCTAGCCTAGGTTTGGTAACTTAACGGTTTGTTCTTAATTTAGTTATCCAAATGGCGCCAAAGGTCAGACACGTCTGTTCCGGCACGGAGGTGCAGCCCTAGGGCTTAACCAAAGCCAGATTGTTAAACCTCAGTGCCCCACTTCAAACCCAACCCCTCAAGACATGACATCAGGTAAGCGCGTTGCCATCCTCGACATGAACGACAATGCGGTCAACCAAGGCATCCGCTGCCTCCGCGACCTAGTCACCAAAGCTGGCCTCGAGCCAATTGTTTATGAGGCTCGGTACAAAAACGAATACCCTGAGCTAGAGGATTTTGATATTTTCATCAGTAGTGGTGGCCCGGGTGACCCAACAGTTTGCCTTGACACACCTTGGGGACGCAATTTTGGAAACTTGTTAGATGGGATTTACGCCCACAACCTGAACCCTAGTAACCAACGCAAGTATGCATTCATGATCTGCCATTCTTTCCAGATGTTGGTTTTGCACTGGGATTTGGCAACAGTCAATAAGCGCAACAGCACAAGTTTTGGGATTTTGCCAGTACATAAAGTTGAGGAAGCCCTACAAGATGACGTGATGTTCGAAGG
Source organism: Cytophagaceae bacterium (assembly GCA_947464365.1). GTDB lineage: Bacteria > Bacteroidota > Bacteroidia > Cytophagales > Flexibacteraceae > CANHWS01. The sequence continues at coordinate 7,604 of CANHWS010000074.1, forward strand.
TTTGGCCGATCCGTTCTACATCGTGGACAGCCGAGACTACCAGATCGTCCAGCCCAACCAGACCCAAATGATCGAAAAAGGCTGCGAAGTAATCTGCCTTGAGAAAATCAGAGATCATGTACCGTACGAGCGTGCAGTGATGGCGATCCGCTTTAGTCCAGAGATCGTTGGTACCCAGTTCCACCCAGAGGCAGATGTCGAGAGCATGAAGTTTTATCTCTACAGCCCTGCCAAGATGGAATATGTTAAAGAGCGCTATGGCGAGAACAAATACGCTGACATGGTCCGATTGATTGATGAGGATTGGGCAGTGCAGGCAACTAATGCCCAGATTATCCCCTCCTTTCTGGAAGCAGCCTGTTTTGGTAGCCTAGTGACTAGTTGAGACTATTGCCAACCTCTTATTGATAGACTTCGCTTTTTAAAGGGTCTCGTATTTGTCAACCAGCCTATTAAGCTTGTGTGTAAGCAACCTAAGACCACAGATATTTGACTATTTTATTCCACCTAGGGCATTTTAGTCCCTACATGCAATGAGGCACTTGACTATAGTATTGGATAATCACAATCCGATCAGGACCAATCGGTAGAAAATGTAGGTAAACCGATAGCTATCATCGTATAAAGTGGAGAGATAGTGTTAGTTTAGGGTGTTGCTAACGTCGAAAAGCATGCAAAACTCCGTCGAGTATCTTGCACCTTGAGGCTTACACCTACCACTATAATACACTCGGATTAGCTTTGGTTACTAGACCACACATCGGACCATTGCCTACAAGGCTGACAAAACCGTCGTTTGCTAGTATATGCCTACTGTTTGTTGGGGCTTTGATGTCCATTTTTTTGCCTCTTAGACAAGCAAGTGCGATACCCCCCCACCAATTGGTCCTGGTGGATTCCACTGAAAACTCTGGAACAAGTGCCCAACTTGAGATCCAACTCAAGAACCCCCAACTGCCAGATACCAGCCAATTGAGGCTTAGCCTTGAGCTAGGACGCATTTATAACAATGAGCAAGACGATCGTGCCCCGCTTATCTTGGGTCGAGCTATCAAACTTGCCAAATCCTTGGGTAAGATAAACGAGCTCTCTGTCGCCATCGGAGAAATGGGACGATATTACCTCACAAGAGCTGAGAATGATAAGGCCACCCAGTACTTTAACGAGCTACTTGATCTTGGAAAACAAAATAACAATCTACAATCGCTAGCCATAGCCTATAAGGGCCTAGGTGTGCTAAATTTCAATCTCGGCATCTACGAGGTTGCCATCAAACAGATGGAGCAGGCACTAGATGCCTATACTAAGCTAGATGACATCGAGAACATGGCCAAGTGCAACCTCAACCTTGGCATCTTCTTTAGTGTGAACGGCAAGTTGGCTAACATCATCAACTATTACCGAAGAGCCGAGGCTTTGTTCAGAAAGGCAAAGTCAGATTTTGGGATTGCTAAGGCGCACCACAGCCTTGCTTCTGCCTACTACAACCTTAAGGATTACCAGTCCACGCTACACTTTGCCAACCTCAGTATCGGAACGTACTCCAAGCTTGGTAACGAGGTCGAAGCCAATGGGCAGTTAGGCCTAAAAGCCTTGGCCTTGGCACATCTAGGCCAACACAAAGAGGCACTCAGGATCGTAAACCAAAGCCTGACAGTGGTCGATCGGTTTAATGACCCCTTACTCAAATCGGAGTTACTAGCCTCGGCAGCTGAGGTTGCACAACTAGCTGGCGAAACGAATCTGCAGCTTAGCTATGCCATCCAACTAGGCCAAATTGCAACCCTGCTGGACAACAAACGGCTGACTGCCAATGCCCTCCGGTTTGAAGCTGATGCCTTAGCGAAACAAGGAAACTACCAGCAGAGCTACCAAAAGCTAGATACCGAACGTCTAATTTCAGACTCGCTTAACGATGCCAATTTCCAAGATCGATTACGGGCCCTAGAAACCCACTATCAGCTCAAACAAAAAGATAGTCAGATAGAGGATCTGGAAATTACGGCCAAAGAACAAGAGTCGATCCTGACCTTTCAGGATAATCAACTTTTGTTATCGCGTTTGCTTATTGGCGGGATGATCCTGTTAATAGGCATTGCCTTTTGGTTTTACCTCCAGGATAAAAAGACCCGCAAACGACTAGAGCAGCACGAGGCTGAATTACTAGCGCGAAACGAGCAACTCAACAACCTGAACAAAAGCAAAAACAAACTTTTCCGGATCATGGCCCATGATCTCAGAGGGCCTATTGGTAGCCTTATGCACCTACCAACGATTTATGACAACTTGTTCCTTGCCAGGGATTTGACAAGCATAAATGAAATGAACCAAGTGGTCTTCAAGACAATGAAACAGCTACACCAGCTGATGGATAGCCTCTTGACTTGGGCCACAGCCGAAAGTGGCCAGATCACGATAACCCCTGAGCGACTAAGAGTCCTAGACCTATTCACTGCCGTCCAGAACCTATTTGCCGAAAACTTGGTCCTTAAAAATCTGACACTCACGATAAGCCTACCTGACCAGGCCGAAATTTGGGCCGACAACAACTCAGTCTATACAGTACTGCGCAACTTGATTAGTAATGCCATTAAGTTTAGCCACCCAGGTAGCGATATCCAGCTGGTAGCAAAGCGTGATGGTGACTGGATGCAGCTATCCGTATTAGACACAGGCAAGGGTATGCCGGCTGACCTGTTAGAGAAGTTATTCTTGGTTGGGGAAAACAAAAAATCACTAGGTACCCAAGGCGAAAAAGGCACTGGTTTGGGCATGTTGATTGTTAAGGAAATGGTGAGTCTCAATAAAGGACAGCTGCTGGTGCAATCCGAGTTCGGAAAAGGAACAGACATCGCCTTCTGGGTACCGCTCAAAAATCAAGAAGAATACAGCACATCACGACCATCGGTGTCAACCAAATTCGGACTGATTTAAGTTTGGCTACAGCAGGAACGCACAAACTTGGTTGTTGGTGCATTACAGCAATGCCTCTTTTTGCATTCTTAACAAAAAAAGGATAGACCCTAAAGGCAAAAATCATAATATTTGCACATCGAGATCGGCATTTCCATAGTCAGGTCCCTGTCATAATACCATCACGTTGCTGATCAGCTCGCAACACATTGGACATAGGAAAGCGCAAGATCAAGTATGGGTCTGTACAAAAATCTGACAATCGTCATGTGGGCGGCCCTTATTACAATTGGGCTTTATGCTTGCTGGCCGACTAGGCTGCCACCAGTATTTGGGTTGGAAATCAAAAAATGGGTATTTAAAGCTACCGACGGCCAAGCCAATCAGGTAGGAAAACAAAGACGACAAAATCTTAACAGGTCAGTTCGTCAAACAAAAGACACATCAAGATCTGTTGACAGCACTTCCCAAACAATCCTATTAACAGGGGATAGTATGAGCGAGTGTTTGCTACATGGAATACGCAAATATGCAAAAGCCAGTGGCCATCGGCTGAGGTTCATGCCTTGGTATGGCTCAAACCTAATGTGGTGGGCCCAAAGTGACACGCTTGACAAGGCCATCAAAAGGTATAAACCTACCCTGATCATCCTTACTTTGGGTGGGAACGAACTTCATCTCAAGAACATCTGGGATCGCGAACCCTATCTCCAGACCATCCTCAAGATGATGGACAGTACCAAATACCTCTACATCAGTACGCCCAACTGGCGCAAGGATTATGGCCTTACCGAAATGATAGCTGCTAACGTACCCCAAGGACAATTCTATAACTCAACCACATTGAGGCTCGCTAGGCGTAAAGATGGCGCCCACCCTACCCTAGCTGCAAGCTATGTTTGGGCTGATAGTGTTGCCTGTTGGATCATGAACCAAAGCAGATACCCTATCCTGATGACAAAAAGCCCTATTACGCATTTGAAATCTAGGAAGATAAGATAGAAACCAACACAGATTATCACACCAAGATCCATACGAAGAGACTAAGCAAATGGCTTGTTGCGACGAGACTCTTGCTTCAGGTTGATAAACCCAATCCGTTTGCTAAGTACCTGCTTTGTGTGGCCTTGGAGTGCCTAGGATTGGTTCGGCATAGCAAATACTGCTCATAACCAGTGATCATCTGCCAGTAGTTTCCACCAACAGATCCCTCAATCTTCAGTGCGAAGGGCAAAAAAACAGCCTCAGAAAACTCTGAGGCTGATTAGTACTACCAAACCAATTTAATGTATGTATTACAGGACAACAACCTTAACACTGCCGACATGGCCAGCATGTGTATACCGAACGGTATAGACTCCAGCGCTAAGTCTGGATGGCATTGGTTGTTGGTAGTCTGCCCCTATGGCAGAGCTGATACTGCTCGAGACAACCTTGCCTGCAGCATCCAGGATAGTCAGCGCCATAGGCTGACCAGCAATGGTATTGCTAAAGTACAACATCGTTTGCTGACCCAGAACGGTAGGATTAGGATAAGCAATTAGGCCGACTTTGGTAGCAAGACTGCCTACAAGCGTAGTCACCTGACCAGAAGCAACAACTATGGCATAATTGCTCAGGACACCAGCAGAAGTGCTATTGATGGTTAGTGATTGACCGTCGCCTAACTGCGATAGCTGACCAGTGGTTCGGTTCAGCAGATAGAGGTTGAAACCACTAGGCTGACCAACAAGGCCATCAACTGCTATCTGATAGGTGCCTGCACTCACGACATACATCTTGAGATCGAGTGTGTCAGATGCAAGCAAAGGCTGGATAGAGGTACTTAGCAAACTGCCGCCACGTAGCTTAACAGCAATACTGTTGAGGCTTCCTTGAAGTTTACGGGCATCGTACATCGGGTCAAAACCAGAGGTCGAATTAGGGTCAAAGCCGATGATGGCTTCGTCTGCTTGCTGGCCGTTGTTGCTTAGGGTAAGCCTGATCGGCTGAATAGTCGCAGCCTCGCGGAATAAATTAGCAGCACCAGAAACCTTAACATTTTCAGCTGAGGTAAGGCTTGGGCTAGCACCATTGGCCTTAACAAAAAACGCCTGACCCATCGGGATAACACCTGTAAAGGTATTTGGGCTTCCGATGTTGGTGTTATAGTTATAGGTCATGTAGGTGTTTGTAGCCGCGTTCCAGACGTATGCAGTAGCGTCGATGTTACTTGTAGCACGATCGTTCCAGCCTACAAGTGCATCCCAGTTGATAGCACTTGGATATGGGTTACCGACTAGGTTCCAACCACCACCATCAAACCCACCAGGGCTGAACGTAGGGCTGTAGTCGTAGGCCTCCGAGCCACCAGTGTTGGTACCATCTGCGCCATTGCCAATGATGGGCGCACCAGTGGTTGTTAAAGTCCGTGTACCACTGAAGGTAACACCCAGAAATACCCTAACACCTTTGCCAGCGACGCTATTGGTTACGTTGGTTGCTGCTGACCAGCCATTGTTAGCCAAAACAGACTCGTTA
>CANHWS010000075.1 GCA_947464365.1 Cytophagaceae bacterium
CAATGTATTGGTGCTTGAGCCAATATGGTCCGAATACCTCAAACGGTTTGTTACCGTCAGGGTTGGCCTGCCCACTTTTTACAATGGCTTAGATACGCTGCCTGAACATACCTATCCTGTTTGTTACCTCCACGATGGTCAGAACCTGTTTGATGACTCCACCGCTTTTGCGGGTGAGTGGGGTATTGACGAGTATCTAGTCAAGTCCTCTAATGGTCTTATTGTAGTTGGGATCGACCAAGCCAATGACCGCATTGCAGAGTTGTCACCTTTCCCAAACAAAAAGTATGGTGGCGGCAAAGGTGATGCCTACCTAGACTTCATCACCAAGGAGCTCAAACCATTGATTGACAAACAATTCCGGACAAAGTCTGAATGCGAACACACCATTATTGGAGGCTCATCACTTGGGGGGCTGATATCTTATTGGGCTTTGGTACGGCCTCAGGATAAGGCTGAGCCAGTATTTAGAGCGGCAATAATCTTTTCCCCAGCCATTTGGTTCAATCCTCAAGTACTCACCTTTCGACCTCAAGAACGGTCCTGCAGATCCCTTAATTACCAAAAAGACATTTTTCTATTGGCTGGTGGCAAGGAAGAGAGTAATGTGTCTGCTTACACCGACTCTTTAGATGAGCATCTATATAAGGCACACTACAAGACCAGAACTTACCATGATCCTGAAGGCCAACACAACGAGGCATTTTGGCGAAAACATATAGGCAGTGCTCTAAATTCGGTTTTAAGTCCGTATAGAATTAGACCAACCAAGTAAAGATCGATATTGTAAAATTAGGTATTTTCATTCAGAATAGGTTAGTAGCCAAAAGTCCAGCCAACGTCTGACTGCCTCAAAATTTGCTTTGGCAACCGTATTGGTGCAGTTGGCCTGTTGGCCGATACTGTATCACAATCTCCGTCGTATTTTTCAGGTGCTTAATGTTGTTAATCACATCAGCTGTATGCCTCATGCACCCAGCTATTTGAGCATAATTCGGTTAAATATCAATTCTCTTGGTCACTAAGGTTTATCAGCGCACTGGTAAACCTTTTTTAGTTAGGCAGGATTCTAACCTGATTTTGGTCACCTTTAGGCCAGGCCGGCCTTGGCCCACCTATATTTGTTAAGCCCAGTGGGGCCTAGTTCAGGCCCATAACGATCACCATCAACCTTGTTAACAACCAGCAGCACATATCAAGACCAAGCGGTGGCCCAATCCTCCGAACCAGCAATTGGAGGTGAGCAAAATGCTGCCCTCAAGGTGGGGAGTGGTGCTGATGCCTTGCCCTTGCCCCAGAGGCTGACGGTCATGCTGCGATGGTGGCGCTATGTGTCCGTGATGCTGATGGGTTTTGGGGTGGCCTTTATCTTGTCCTTGACGCTTGGTGCACAGTATAAATACTACAGCTTTTCGCACAACCCAGACCTGTGGTTGCAGGCGTTTGTACAGTCCTCAGTGGCGCTGATTGGCATCCGGTACATCAACTTTGGGCTAGACAAACGCTACCCTTGGAACCGCAACCTCAAGAATCGTTTCTGGCGACAAGCAAGCCTTAACCTGAGCTACGTGCTGGTCACGATGTTGGTGATGCAGGCTGTTTTCGCTCTGTTGCGTTGGTTGATCCTTGGTCGTGGTTTCGTATCCCTGCAAGACGAGATGATGATGACCTTCGTCTTCGTGTCGCTGACTTTTGTGGTGGTATTGGTTGACTGGGGCTTGTTTTTGCTCGGCAGTTGGCGCAAGTCTGAGGCCATGTCCGAGCGGTACCGCAAGGAGCGGGTCGAGTTCCAGTTTGAGATGTTGCGCAACCAGGTGAACCCGCATTTTTTGTTCAACAACCTCAATACCATCAGCAGCTTGGTGCATGACCAGCCAGAGGTTGCTACTGAGTTTGTAAAGCAACTCTCGAAGGTCTATCGTTACCTGCTAGAGTACCAGGCCCGTGAGGTCATCAGCCTTAAGGAGGAGGAGCAATTCCTGAATGCATACATCTACCTGATTAGGATGCGATTTGGGCAGAATATCCTGATCGAACTGGACTTACCTCAGGCCTTTGCGCAGTATCAAGTAGTGCCAGTTTGTTTGCAAATGCTGGTCGAAAATGCCCTCAAACACAACATCGCTTCACGGAACAAACCCCTTAGGTTGCGTATTTTTGTCGAGGATGAGGGACCATACCTAGTAGTGACCAATAATTATCAACCCAAAACCAGTACTGAGTTTTCGTCCCGTATTGGTATAGTAAACATTAAAAGTCGTTACCAATTTCTAACCTCCCAACAGGTTGTGATCACCAAGGATGACAACAGTTTTACGGTAAAGCTACCGCTCTTACACCCCCATGAGAATCTTAATCGTAGAAGATGAGCCACTGGCTCAGCAAGAACTAAAGCGAATGCTCGGGCGCCTGCGGCCCGATGCCGAAATCGTCGCGGCCCATGATAGCATCGAGGATACTGTTGCATTGCTGCAAGAGTCCCCAAAGTGTTGCGACTTGATCCTGATGGATATTGAGCTGGCTGATGGCTCGTCTTTTTCCATTTTTGATCAAGTACAGGTCATGATCCCTGTCGTTTTTGTTACGGCCTATAACGAGCACGCCCTCCGTGCCTTCAAGGTCAACAGCATCGACTACTTACTAAAACCCCTGGACGAGGAGGCCCTAGAGCAAGCAATTTGCAAGTACGAAAACCTGTATGACAGTGATGGTTCTCGCCAAGCCGAGCCTCAATGGCAGGATGTCGTAAAGGCACTATCTGGTCAGGCATCTAGCTACAAAACCAGGTTTGTGGCCATGGTTGGCGATCGGATTAAGTACATTCCCGTAGAGGAAATCGCCTACTTTTTTGCTGAGGACAACACGGTCTTTTTGGTCCAGCACGACAAGCGCCGTTATGTGATCAACAACAACCTGGAGCAGATCGAGACCATGGTTGATCCGCAGCATTTTTTCAGGATCACCCGCAAGTACCTAGCCAACATCAAGGCCATTGGCGACGTCTTCAAACACTTCAATAGTCGGCTCAAGGTCACCCTTTCGCCCCCTGTAGAAGATGCAGTGCTGGTCAGCAGGGTCAAAGTGCCTGAGTTCATGAAGTGGCTTGGGGGTTAGGTCTTTACCTTGCGGACTTTGACCGGATCATTACCAAAGTACATCTAATTGCGGCTTCTTAGGTAGCAACCCCAACACCAATCAAATGCAGTACCCGTACCATTTTCAGTTTATCCAGCTGCATGGCTGGCAGCGATTTCGTTTGCTGCTGAGCCACAGGTTTGGTTGGTTGAGGGTTATGGTGTTTCCCCTTCTTTTGGTGCTTACCCTAGCCCTTGGTGCTTGCCAAAAGGTAACCATCTTGGTAGAGCGCATCCCGGCAGGCACCAAGCCGAACGAAAAACTTTATCTGACTGGTAGCTTTAACTACTGGGACCCTGCTGATGCCAACTACCAACTTGTGCCCAATGGTAAAGGTCAATACCTAGTTACCCTTCCGGCAGGCTGGGGCACCATCGACTATAAATTCACCCGGGGGGACTTCACGACTGAAGAGACCAATAATTGTGGCGATCCGCTACCTAACCGCAAGCTTGCCATTGGTGACTACGACACTTTACGCCTCGAGATCGAGAGCTGGAAGGATCAGGGCCTAAAGAACTGCGAACACGTTACCTTGCTTGTTACACCCATCACCCCACTAAAAGGTAACGAGTCAATTTATTTGACTGGAGACTTTAACAACTGGAACGCTGGGGAAGAGACTTATCGATTCAGGCCCATTGGTGGAGGTATCTACGGATTAACACTCAAGAAGACTGTGCCAGCAATTGAGTTCAAGTTCACAAGGGGCGATTGGAAGTCCGAGGAGCTGGATGAGTATGGTAATGTGATCGAGAACCATGTTTTCAGCTTTGGTACCGATGATACACTTCGATATGTAATCCCGTTCTGGAAGGACCGCTGCCGTGCCGGAGGTGAACAGATCTATGTCAAGGTCAGAATTCCAAAATCGACCCCAGAGGGGCAGAATGTATTCGTAGCTGGCAACTTCAATGGCTGGAATGCGGCTCACCCACAACATCAGCTGCGAAGAATTGCGCCTTATGTTTTTGCTGGCAATTTTCCGATAGAGGATCCATCGGGTCGTAACCCTACGGAGTTCAAGTTTACACGTGGTACATGGGCCAGCGTCGAGTCCGAAACAAATGGGCGCAACCATCCCAACAGGATTGTAACGCATGGGGTGCTTGACACACTTACACTTGACGTATTAGCCTGGCGAGACTTGCTGCATTGATCTCATTTTTCAGGCTCAAGGGCTGATTTCAAGCAAGCCATCCTTGTCGAGGGAAGCAAACCCAATACGCATAAAAAAACCTCAGCCACAAGATTTGACTGAGGTTTTTTTGATGACCAGTTACTCTAGGCCAAAACCAAGGAAGCTACTAGGCGCCAATTACCTTCACGTATTGGAACTTTTCGTACTCAGCCATTTTCTCTTTAGCGTCTTTGTTGTAGGCAGGCCCTTGAACGACGTTTTTGTCTTCACCAAAAGTGACCTTGCTGACGTCAACCCCATTTTGTTTCAGGACATCTAGGATGCGTTTGCGTGCCTCCTTAGAACGATTCTGGGTCAAGAGCTCATTTGTTTTGAAGGTCTTGGTTGGTACAGTGCTGCTGCTGCTCTCGATGTTGAAACTGAGCTTGCCATTTTTTGCATAATTTGGCAATAGGCTCTTGATGAACTCCTGAAAATTTTTGTCAACCAAGGTGATCACCTTCTTGTTATAAGGGAAGTACTGCACGTATTCAAGGGGCTCAGGTGCCTTGACCGCACCTGTAGGTATAACCTCACCTTTGATCGTGACTTGGACGTTTGCAGGGTCGCCATTGGTGCTGATGGTAACACCTTTGCTAAAACTACCGGGGCGACCAGCAGGGTTGTACTGCACTTTGATGAAGCCTTGTTTTCCTGGCAGGATAGGCTCCTTAGACCAGTCTGGCGTGGTACAACCACAGCTAGCTTGGGCATTGGTGACTAAAAGTGGTGCATTTCCTTCGTTTTTGAAGCTGAAGGTATAGGTGGCTACACCAGCTTCTTCGGTTATCTTACCGAAGTCATGCTCAAGTTTGTCGAATTTGATCTTACCCGACTGGGCAAAAGCGACGCCCGATATCAGCATCAGGCATAGGATAATTAAGCGGTTCATAGCGACCTGTTTAGTGTGAAAACTGCAATTCTGACACAAATAAGGCACATTTTAGCCAGACTGGTCTTAAATTGTCGTTAATAATTGTTAACGATATTCGGATAAGGCGTGACTAAATCATAACATTGTAGCTGATATCAACCCCATAGTCAATGCAAGGCTGGCAATACCGGATTATTAAGCACCCATTACAATTTTCGTTCGTAGCAAATACTAGCCGTGGTCCACTCACCGAAAGACCCACTTGGTTTCTTTTGCTCAAGCATTCGGAATTAGATAATTTTGGAATTGGTGAATTTGGTATTATTAAAGGTCTTAGCCCTGAGGATCATGAAGATCTGGAGGCCATAGCGCATCAACAGATCAGCAAATGGATTTCATTTTTGCCAGAACCAAGTTTTGCTCTGCACGAACAAGACCGAATTTACCACATCAGGCAGCACATCGATGCCAACTTGCCAAGTTTGCAGTTTGCAGCTGAAACTGCATGGCAAGATTTGGTCTTGGGCGGCGTTCAGCAGATTTATCCATCCTCATTCCTTGATGGAAGTAGCAGTATCACCATCAACGGATTGATCTGGATGGATGGTATCCCAGAGATGACAAGACAGCTTGAGGAGAAACTTGTCCGCGGCTTCAAGACAATCAAGGTCAAGATCAGCGATGCTAATTGGGATCAGGAGTTTGATTTTCTGAAAAAAATTAGACGCATCACAGATTCTAACAGGATCACCTTGCGCGTTGACGCAAATGGCGCATTTAGCCTAAAACGTGCCCGCGAGATCATGACGGAACTCCACGGACTCAAGATCCATAGCATCGAGCAGCCCATCAAAGCTGGTAAGATTGACCAGATGGCCAGCCTTTGCAAAAATCATGAAATGCCGGTTGCCCTAGACGAGGAGTTGATTGGTGTTACAACAGCAGAAGCTCAAGAAGCCTTATTGGATACCATTTGTCCGCAATACCTAGTCCTGAAGCCGAGTTTACTTGGCGGGATTAGTGCCTGCCGGACCTGGATAAAGCTGGCCGAAAAGCGAAATATTGGCTGGTGGGTAACCTCTGCCCTCGAAAGCAATGTAGGCCTCAATGCGATTGCGCAGTTCGTTGCCACAACCAAGGCTACGATCCCGCAAGGATTGGGCACAGGACAGCTCTATACTAACAACATCGCTGGCCCACTAGCCCTTGACGGTGAGAATCTGTATTACAAACCTAACAATCCGCTTGCTTTAGATCCGCTTGTAAACTGGTCTTGATAAAAAAGCAATGCCTTGGTTTTGGCCCTACTCAGGCTGAGCTAAGAATCCAAACGATGGTAAATTGACAAAACAGCCGCTGACGTCGTATTACGGAATCAGCGGCTGCTTTGTTTAATGTTATGGAGGTATCGTCAGTAATAGTCCGACGCATTGGCTTCAGGAATCGAATGAGAATGGCCGAGCCTATTCTTCATCATCTAAATCATCAGCATCTTGTTTGACACTGACCAATATCTTGTCGATCCGGTTGCCATCCATGTCAATGACCTCGAACGAAAAGTTGCGCCAGACGAAGATTTCGCCTGTGCGTGGGATTTGCTCATTGAGGTGCAAGATAAATCCGCCAAGGGTATGGAAACCAGTTCTGTCTTCTTGCTCAACATCCTCAAGGTCAAAATGCTGAATAAACTCTTCAAATGACAGCAGAGCATCGATTAGGTAGGTGCCGTCATCGCGCTTGATGATTTGTGCCTCCTCTTGCGTTTCGGGCTGATCCATATCGCCCACCAAGGCCTCTACTAGGTCGTGCATCGTTACAATACCCTGCACTGCACCATATTCGTCTATGACAATAGCAAGCCTTTTCTTCTGGACCTTAAAGGCTTCTAAGACTTTGAAAGCCGTCATGTTCTCGGGGATGAACATAGGCGGATCCATGATCGGGACAATGTCAAAGGGTTTGCCTTTGCTGTTATGGTTTGCGATTAGGAACTTTTTAGTCCCTAAAATGCCGATCACCTTATCAAGGTCACCATCACAAACTGGGAAGTGGCTAAAGACGCCAGACAAAATCTTTTGGCGGTTCACATCAAAATTATTTTTGCTGTCTAACCACTCGACGTCCAGTTGGCTCGTCATCAGCGATGCAATCTTACGATCGCCCAAGTGGAAAACCCGCTCAATAATGTCTTGCTCAACCTCCTCAAACTCTCCTGTGTTTGTGCCTTGGTTAATTAGCTCCTTGATTTCTTCCTCTGTGATCAGAGGCTCATCGCTTTCCTTGAGTCTAAAGGCCTTTACTAGTAGATTAGTGCTGCTGCTCAGGACCCAAACCAAGGGAGAAAAAATCTTGCTCACGACCAACATGGTTGGCGCCATCGCTCGACCCACAGCCTCAGGGTTGTGAAGGCCAAGTCTTTTCGGCACCAACTCACCCAAAATGATCGAGAAGTAGGTGATCATCAGGACCACTAGCCCCAGAGCTACTGGCTTGGCCCAATAGACTGTCAGCAGGTTGATTTCCACCAAATAGTTTTGGAACGAGTCAGAGAGCTCGCTACCTCCGATTGCACCAGTTAAAACGCTGATGAGGGTGATGCCCACCTGGACAGTACTAAGAAAGCGAGTATGGTCGCTAGCTAGCGCCAAGGTTGTCTTTGCTTTTTTGTCCCCCTTTTTCGCAAGGGCTTCTAGCCGTGACTTGCGCGCAGAGACGATTGCAATTTCGGCCATGGAGAAAACGCCATTAGCCAGAATTAAGCCTAAGAGTATTAAAAGGCCTTCTAAACCCATATATATGCACAGCCTCTGAGTGTAACCTTCGGTTCAGGTCCTGATGAGCCAGATCAGGCAGGCCAACTAAGGCAGAAGGGTCGGGGGCCAGTGCGGCAAAAGTGTTAGGTACATTTCCTGCTGGCATGGCAGTGAATTTTGTGCATAGTAGGGCACATCATTCAGGCGTACAGTTTCAGACCGTAAAATTAAGTCAAAACTACCAAAATATAAAAACCCGGGTCATCAAGACCCGGGTTTGTTGCCTCTAACTAGCGTTTATAATGTCCTTGAGGCTAATTATTGCTCCTATAAACAACCTTAGCTGATTGTGATTGTACGCGGTTCTTTCGTTTTGGCTTCCTCACGTTTAGGGATATTTACCAAAAGGACACCGTCTTGGTAATTGGCCAGGATTCCGTCTGCATCCACAGTGGTTGGCAAGGTAAAGCTACGCTCGAAGCTGCTGTAGCTAAACTCGCGGCGGGTGTAGCGTGGTGCCTTGCTGACATTTTCTGTGCCATTGGCCTCAGTGTTGGTTTCGGCGGTTTGGCTATTCTCGGCCCTGATTGTCAAGACGTTGTGGCCCGCGGCATTGGCCTTGATGCTGATGTTGAACTTGTCCTTGCCGAGGCCAGGTGCAGCGAGCTCGATCAGGAATGCATCCTGATGCTCAGCAATGTTGACAGCTGGCACGGTAGTGCTGTTGTCACGACCGCGGACATCAGTAAGGGCATTGCCCCACATGCTTTCGAACAATGGGCTAAAGCTGTGGGCGAAAGATGTGTGGGCTGGTTTGAATTTTACGAGTGTCATGGTGGTTAACCTATTACTAGGCGATAATGTTGAGTGATAGTGGTTGCAATGATTTGGGTGCGTCCGCAAGTGTTTGTTGCTCCTTTGCCTTAGTAACTAGGCCTTACCATTGACAGGTGCAGGCCTCCTCAATAAAACTTGGTCGCCATTCATTTAGCAGGACGAATACCTCTTTTCAATTTGCATACCGAGTGCCTTCAAATTGAAAAATGCTGCCATAATGGCTTATTTTGGCAGTTTTATCTATGCGATTACTGTCAAAATGACTTATTTTGTCTTTCTTTCCTAAAGCCGACCACCTAAGGATTCGGATTAGGTTGATAGGGTACACCTGTATGGAAGGCACTTGGGCCAGCCGACTTGGTGGATGGGTGGCCTAAATTGGGGTTAAGTGGCAACAAAAATCCTCTACTAGGTAGTTTGGTTAAAGTTTTTTTATACATTGCAGCAAGCTCTGCGACCTAAGTGCCCCAACATTTACAACAAGTTGGCTAGGAATTGAGGTCCTAAAAACAAAAGCCCGACCTAAACAGGACGGGCATTTGCAAAATCAGAAAAAGTCCATTATTCTAAATATCGAAGCAGCAACTAGCTGGCATCAAAGGCAGAGGAAACTCTGCTTTTTTGTTGCCCAATGGTGCTAGGCTGGCATGTAGCTGGTATGGTATTAGTTTTGCAGGTTGCCAAGGCTTTTGGTTTTGACTACTTGGCAACCTTGAAATTTTATTATAAGGCAAAGGTAAGGCATGTGGCTAGCGTGGCAAGTTGCCAGACCAAGCATTCCAGAGTTTTAACATTTCGCTAGTAGGATTTGGGTCCAACGTTAACAAATCGGTCTCTGTACGAGTAACTGTTATGGCCTTGCCTTTCAGCTTCATCTTTTTGCCATTACGGTCCACCAAGACGGTGATTTTGTCTCCGACTTTAGCTGTAGATCTCCACTTGCCAAAAACAGCACCTTGTGTTTCGGCGTTAAAGGGAACTCCATTGAGCTCCAACAATATGTCGCCAACCTCATAACCAAGCTGTTTGCCTAGCTCGTTCATTTCGGAGTTGTTTGCGATCACCAATTGCCCACTTTGGTTCGGCCTTAGGGACACATTCCCGATGCTGAAGACTTCGGTTTTCTTTTCAGCTAGATAACTGATGCCAACAGCCGCAAAACAGTCCTGTAATGGTAGTGGTTTGTTCCCCTCGACGTAAAGACTGAAAAACTCGCGAAGTGCTGGCATACCAGTGATGGCGACGATTTCATCAAAGAGCTCTGTATCCTTAAAGCTGCGTTCTTGACCGTACTTATTGCTTAGGGCCTTAATCAGGTCTGGCATTCCGTAGGCGCCACCTGAAAGTTGACGCATCCGGACATCCAAACAAAAGTTGATCATCGGGCCCTTTAGATACACATTGCTGTATTGGTCAGATGTCCTGCCCAGAACCTCTAGGCTCATTGTAGTGAAAGGAAGCGTGTCCTTGAAATACTTACGCGAAATGCTGGTATAGCGTTGTAGGTTGTCAATGTACTCCTTGGTATCCTTAACCCGCTGACGGAACAAGATGTAACTAGCCATGTATTCAGTCAGACCTTCGTAAAGCCAAAGGTGGCGGCTCATTGTTGGGTTGGCGAAGTCAAAATCACCTATTTGCTCGCTATGGATATTGAGCGGTGTGATAATATGGAAGAACTCGTGCGAGGCAATATCACGCAAAGACTTAGCGGCGTTGGCTGGGCTTTCGGACGGGAGGGTGTAGACTGACCCGGTATTATGCTCTAGCGCACCTGCAGATCCTGAAAGGAAAGGTTTGGCACCATAGTGCAGCAGGAAGCTATAACGTTTAGCAGGTAATTTCCCGCCAAAGAAGTCTGACGCAGCTTGCAACATCCCTTGTAGCTCTGGCAAAAGGTCTTTGGCATGGATCGCACCTTTTTCGTCGTGTACCGCAATCTGGACCTTGGTTTCGCCCAATGTAACGCTTGCAGTATCGGCATTGGCTTTATAAAGGATGGGGCTATCAGCAAGGACAACATAGTTAGGCACCTCAAACAAATCTGCACCGAGGCTAGGGTTAGCATCTACAAGGCTGGTGGCCCCATACATGTTTTCCTTGTGTTGTACATGCACTTTGATAGGCGTGTTCTTGAATCCATCAAAGTATCCGAAGAAACAATGGCTCTGGAGAAGGACCGTTGTATCTACTTGGATGTTACTACCTGCTGGTTCGAAAGGGTTGTTCTTGGTCAATGTATCAAAGCTGTCACTAACTCTGTACCTAATCTTGACCAGTTTATCAGCTGAACCAATACGCCAACTATCCTGATCACCATGAGTAACTGGGAGTTGGTTGCCTTTGGCATCCATGGCCTCAAATCCGCTAACATAACGACCAAAGTTATAGACCTTGTAGGTGCCTGGTACCATAGCTGGCAACCGATAAACTACCTCTGCTTGGCTAAACTTTGGCGGGGTGCAAGTAATTAGTAACTGATCATTTGTTATAGCGGCCAGATCCGTCTCAAAAGTAACAACCTGAGGCAACGGTGGTGCAACAGGTTCGACAGCAATTGGCTTAGGTAAGGCTACGGTCTTTTTCGCAACCTGTGATGTCTTGGTTGTTTTGGGAGTAGTTTTTGGCTTTGGACCAGTTGCTTGGGCCATTGTTAGCTGGTAGGTCATGGCCAAACCAAGTGATAGCGCTAGGTGTTTGGCTAAGCTGGTTGCTGCAATAGTAAATTTCGGCATAGGGAGGTTCCTGGGTTGCTCTGTTGGGATAAGTTTATGGTCCTTGACGAAGTAGGAAAGTGCTTGCTTTCGTCCATGTGTCAGACCAAGCCATTCTGGTATTGTTCAAAAGTATAGGCTGTGATAGGCAATGCCCAGTCAAAATACCTTAGCGTTGACAATCTGGAGATAAGCGGATTGCTTTAGGGATGAAAATGTTAAAGGCCAATTGGGTCCTGATTTGCAGAAACCAATTGGCCTTTGGACAAAATGAGGATTAGGTCTGACTGCTACTTAATTAGCTCTAGCAGCAGGCCAGATTTAGCTGCCACGGTCACCGATTTGAGGTCAGTCAAAACCTCACCAGTGATGACGTTTTTAGCCTTGGAGTATCCCTTGATTAGTTGTTGATACCGTCCTAGTTCGTGAGTAATCTCCTTGCCGTTGTTGTTGAGGATTACCATAACAGAGGCATCCTGGTGTTTGCGGCCATAAACGTATAGGTTGCCATCCCCAACGTAGTGTATATAGTTGCCTTTGGCGATCGCAGGGCTGGATTTGCGCCAAGTAAGCAACTTGCGCATGTGCTGATAGACTGCTTTTTGTGCTGGGGTGTGGTTTTTCGGGTCAAAGCTATTGGTAACATCACCAGCCCAACCACCCGGAAAATCTTGCCGAAGCTCAGGATGGCTACCATCCTTGCCCTTGAGCATGATCTCGGTACCGTAATAGATTTGGGGCACACCGCGCACTGTGGATAGAAATGTCAGCGCCATTTTCATTTTGGCTGTATCCATCCCGACTTCGCTGCAGAACCTATTGACATCATGATTGTCTAGGAACACCAAATGCTGGCTGGCATCGTCATATACGAAGTCCTGGGACAACAGATTATAGATTTTGTTTAGCCCATCATCCCATCCGCCATTCTGATTAAAGGCTTGATTGGTAGCGCTAAATAGTGGAAAGTCTGTAATCGTGGGCAGATTGCCGGCATATTTGTCGGTGTTGACGCCTTTGCCTTTGGTTGTCCAGTAGGCGGCAAGTGCAGGGCTACTGACCCATACTTCTCCTACGATGTAAAGGGTAGGGAACTGCTCTCGTAACGCCTTGACCCAGTTTAGCATAAAATTTTTCTCAGGGTATGGATAGGTGTCCATCCGGATCCCATCGATGCCAGCAGTGAATACCCACCACAACGAATTCTGGATCAAATAACGTGCTAAGGTAGAGTCCCGTTGGTTTAGGTCTGGCATTGTGCTATCAAACCAGCCATCAGTCATGACCTCAGTGTCCTCAGCACTTGCGTGCGGGTCTGGCACTACAGATGCACGGAAGTTGGATCTAAATCCTGGCTCTCCATAATGATTAAACCACTTTTTGCTTGGTGGATCAACAAAAATGTGGTTGAAGCTGCCTGCATGGTTCAGGACCATATCCTTCACGACCTTCATACCACGCCCGTGGGCTGTGCTGATTAGGTTTTTATACTCGGCGAGGGTGCCAAACCGAGGGTCGATTTCATAAAAATCTGTGATC
>CANHWS010000076.1 GCA_947464365.1 Cytophagaceae bacterium
CATCACGACCAAAGGACAAAAAAGGCAAACAGACCAAACCAATTACACATATCTTTAGCAAAGTGGCGTGGCTACAACATATCGAAAATCGTGACGGGCTAATCATTCAGGCTTAAGGTTGTTGGGCTGTTGGGTCTCGTTCTCTGAACGCAAAATTAGCTCCAGAAGTGCCTTTTAGGCCCCTTGCCAGCGTCCGAATCTGATTTTATTTTGGGCAAGATAGGGATAGGGTCTAACTTTGGAGCCAGAAAACTGTTATAACACAAGACAAGTAAACCAAGCAGAAGCAAAAACGCCATGGCGATTATCATAACTGAGGAGTGCATCAACTGTGGTGCCTGCGAACCTGAGTGCCCCAACACCGCCATCTACGAAGGTGGTGCAGATTGGACATGGGCCGGTGGAACAAAACTGGTCGCTATCCCCCTCGAAGACGGCTCTACCCTAGATGCCAAAGTCAAACAAACCCCGGTTTCAGAAGAGTTTTACTACATCGTCTCGGACAAGTGTACAGAGTGCACAGGCTTTCATGAAGAGCCACAGTGTGCCGCTGTTTGCCCAGTTGACTGCTGTGTAGATGATCCTGATGTCCGCGAAACCAAAGAAGAACTTGAGGCCAAAAAGGCATGGTTGCATGGTGAGGCCTAGACAAGTAGTCATGTAGCAATTGTTGCTAGGCTCCTACCTTCAGAAGCAGCTGCCCACCCTGGGTAGCTGCTTTTTTTTACCTATCCTTACTACCATCTGGCCTTAGAACGAAGCTGGCATTTACTAGCCTCCGATCATAGGCTAACCTTAACGCCGCATATAACCAATCATCAGCCCGAGACGCAACGAAATCGGGTAGTTGGCACGATCAACAAGGTCGAAAAGGTTGGGGTTGGCTGGCAGGTCATGCATCCGGAATCCGAAACCCACACCACCAAAAATATCAAGGGTCACATCTCTCTTGCGTTTGACCTCTTGGAAAATGCGGGTTCCGACCAACACACTTAGCTCAAGACGCATTTCGTTGGCACTCATTGGTACAATAGACCTGTTAGCACTTGTATCGCTTAGGTCGAAGGAAGCAAAACTGTGGTTTACCTGTGTAAACCTCAGTTCTTGGGCCCAATAGAAACTACCAAGCAAGGGTTCATCCTCAAAATAGAGCTTCTGTCTTAGACTTACAGAAAAACCTTGGCTATATGTGATATTGACATCCGGCTGAGCGTAATCGCTCAAGAATCGGTTGCGGAGCCAAGTACCTGTGAGCTCGAACCCAAGTCTAGGTTTCCAATGATACTCCACTGAAACTGGAAGGCTACCAAAGAAAATGGCCAGCGGGTTGGCTGCATAGACAAAGCCTTTCTGTTCGTTAACGACCTTGCGATAATGCCAAGGTGTTTGGCTTACCTTAACCATTTTAGGAGTCTCCGTCGGTTTTTGCCTCAGCGGTTCAATGTTCTGGATGGTGGGCAAGGCTGGGCCTTCGGCCTGAGTGAACGTCTTGTAATAGCCAACAAGATTACCGTTTAAGTCAAATAGGGACCAGGTGCCCACACGCTCGCCATTGTCCAGCAGGCCCACTATCCGTTTGCGTCCGTCAGGATAGAAACCATTGTATTCGCCTTTTCCGTTAGAGTAGGTACACTTACCCTCCAGGCTACCATCCTCAGCATAGTAAAGCCAATCTCCCTGATTAAGCCCTTTGCTTTGGGCCCCTTTGGTCTTGACCTTGCCACTGGGATAGTAGGTCGTGAAAGGACCATCCCCATCCAGAAAGTTACCTTCGCCCGAAAGCTCACCGGTTTCGTAAAACAACTGCCATTGGCCTTGTTTTTGGCCAGCGTCTAGGCGCCCTTTGCTGTTGAGCTTGCCATTTGTGTGATAGTATTGCCAGACCCCTGTTTGCAAACCAATGCTATAATACCCCGAACTTTCTAGGCTATCATTCGGGTGGTAATAGGCCCACTTACCTTCTTTTATGCCATCCTGCTCTGTTCCTACAGCCTTTAGCTTACCTGTGGGATGGTAATACCGCCAAGTACCAGTACTTTT
Source organism: Cytophagaceae bacterium (assembly GCA_947464365.1). Taxonomy (GTDB): domain Bacteria; phylum Bacteroidota; class Bacteroidia; order Cytophagales; family Flexibacteraceae; genus CANHWS01. The sequence goes on from CANHWS010000076.1 coordinate 2,041, forward strand.
GCCATTAACGAGTTTACCCTCGGCCTTTAAGGTGCCGGCCTCGAATTGTTCGCGATAAAAGGCCGTATCTCCAACATAATTTGCTTGTGCCTTACGCAGACCTGTTTCGTAATAATAGGTCCAGAGTGAACAAGGTTGGCCAGCTAGGTAGGCACCTACTTGCTTAAGGGCGCCATTCTCAAAAAAGAACTTCCAGTCGCCCGACGGTATGTTTTGGACGAGCAGGCCTTCGCTCTTTTTGCTCCCGCCCTCATAGTAAAAGTGCCAATAACCTTGTTGGATACCACCCTGATATGGCCCCTCAGACTGCAAGACACCACTTTGTAGATAGTGTTTCCAATCGCCATCTATCTTTCCGTCGCGGTACCGACCAATATCCTTTAGTTTTCCGTCAGGGTAAAGACTGTAGAAAAGCCCATCAGGAACATTAGGTCGTTTTTTATCCACCTCATAAACACGCTTAATTTGCTTGAGCGTTGGGTTATAATATTCCGTCACGAATCTGTGCCCGGGCGAAGGCACCATCACATTCGGTGGGGTGGGGCTTTCTATATTGGAGCTACCTTTCCGAGGCCCTGTGGTGCTATCAGGACTTGACCGCACAGATATAGGCGTAGGGCTTTTACTTCCTGACCCGGATTGTGCCAAACTGGGTTGCAGAAGGCTGATGGTCAGAAGCAAGGCAATCGATAATGACACCCATAGAAAGGCCCGGTCCTTACCAAGTCGTAAGACCAGCCCTTTTGTCTGAAGCAATAAGGATAGGCTGATGGGCTTCAATGGTTGTCGCGATGATTATATTGGTGCACGCAGAAGGAAAACCGCAGGCGCAATAGCAAAAATATTTGAGCAAGTTGGTGCTTTTGCGCCAAATAGTAGCCTAATTTCGTGCATATTGATCGATTAGAGGTAAAATTAAAGCCGGGATGCACATGAAATTTAAGCCAGGAAAATGGGCCCTACCACTTAGTTGGCTTTATGGAAGCATCATGCAGTTACGAAACCTTGCCTATGATAGACAGTGGTTTCGGTCCTTACGATTTGAGCCAGCCGTCATCAGCTGTGGGAATTTATCGGTCGGAGGCACTGGCAAGTCCCCCCATACCGAGTATCTGACCACATTGCTTCTAGAGCATTATCCTGTCGGGATCCTAAGCCGAGGTTATGGCCGCAACACCAAAGGTTTTGTATTGGTTACCGAGCAAGAGTCGGCTAAAACTGTCGGAGACGAACCTTGGCAATATCATTTGCGGTTTGATGGTGCTGATGTTAGTATTGGTGTGGCAGAGCGGCGTGCTGAAGGCATCCCGCTTTTGGTCCAGACCAACCCTAATATACGGGCTGTTATTCTTGATGATGCCTATCAGCACCGGAGCGTTAAACCAAGTCAGAATTTACTGATTACGACTTTCCAGCACCCTTTCTGGCGGGACAATGTACTACCAGCAGGTTGGCTACGGGAGGGAGTAAGCGGAGCCAAACGCGCCAATGCCCTGATAATTAGCAAATGCCCAAGTGACCTAACAGCCGCAGAACGCAACCGCTACATTAAGGAGGCCAGATCGTACTTAAGGCCCAATTCACCAATCTTTTTCAGCACACTCCTTTATAAAAAGCCTCGGCCAGTAGCATTGTCTGGACGTGCCTTAACCAATCAGCTTCCTAGTTTGATCGGTGTTAACATTGGAGGCTTTTGCGGCATCGCCACGCCAAACTTATTCAAGGAACACCTTGCCAACATTGCGGACAGTACCGTTGTGCTCAAAGCATTTATCGGGCTGGATGACCATGCGAGTTTTGACAAACAGCTATTGGATGAGCTTTACGAAAAAACCAAAAGCCAAGATATTAAGGTCTGGTTTTGCACAGCCAAAGATCGAGCTAAGCTGCTGGGAGCTGACTTGCTAAACCACCCCATGATCGAGCTTTGTTGGTATATACCGATCGGTGTTGAGTTCTTGGGGTATGACGAGGACAAGGGCCACCAGGGCCATAATGGAAACGGATTCGACAACTGGTTGTTGACCTCAGTGGGGCAGACCTTAGGTCTGGACAGTAAAGTAAAGTAAAACTCAACCTTTCGTCTAGGCTGCAATCAGCACTTGTTTTGGATACCTTCTGTGGCAAGATTGGCCTAAACGGAACCCTAATGAGGCAGATTTAGGGCTATTTTTGCACCAGTGTTTCATCGTACCAACTTGCAGCCAAATAGCGCAGACAACCATAACTTGGCCCAACTAACGGGTAATTGGTACAAGGCCATAGGCTTTGGCACCTTGCTTTGCCTGCTTTTGCTGAGCAGTGTTAGTACGTGGGCACAGATTCTGGATGATACAACAGTCCAGAAATATGGTGCCCAGACCACCCGATACCGTCTCCTGACTGATGTTATTGAGAATCGGGATACACTTTACCGCATCGATACGGTCCTGTCTAATTTCCAGAACCAAGATGACTTTTTATTGCGCCAGCAATGGCCTTATCAAGACCTCGGAAATCTTGGTAGCGCCCAACAGCAAATCTTTAGGACGGTCCAGAGGCCAATAGGGGTTCAGTTTGGCTACAATACATACGACCAATTTGGTCTAGACCCCGAAAAGACTAGGTTTTACAATACCTTTTCGCCCCATACTTGGGCGGCATACGTCCAAGGACCGCAAGAGCGCTCGATGTTTGATATGGGACTGAGCCGCAACATCGGGCCCCGAACTAACCTCACGTTTGAGTACCGCAGAATCGGCAGTGTCAAAAACTTTGGTGGTGTCCGGACTGAAGACCCTGCCACGAGTCACCACAGCTGGCGAGCGTCTGGTAGTTATGTTACTAAGGATGCACGCTACCAAACCTACTTTGGGTTTACCCATGTTTGGCACCGGGTCGCTGAAACTGGTGGGGTCCTACCCACAAGCCGCGACTCAACAAACGAGGCAGACCCAAACAATCGCAAACTAGACCCTGATAGTATGTTGCTGCTCGAAATCCAGCGGCCACAACTACTAGATGGCACTTACACAACTGATATTCGGGATCACCTGCGTTGGTATCACCAATATGCACTTGGAGAAAAACGAAATGTCCAGATTTGGTATCAGCTGGACCGTGATTTTAGGCGTAATAGTTTTGAGACAGGTAGCCTGAGTATCACGCCCTACTTTCGAGATACCACCATTTGGGCAAACCAGTATGGGCTAGACTCAGGAGGTAACAGGGTACTGCTTTCTCGATTCAACTACGGCACCGAAAACAGCTATGACGAGTTTAACTACTCGAACACAACCCACCATCTCGGGATCAAAGGGAGCTACAAAGGCATCCATACTGGGGGTTACATCAAATACCGTGAGTGGGGATATGATGGAAATCGGATGGCTTATGATGGCCTCATGCGGGAGTTTTACATAGGCGGGCATGCCCTTTACCAACCGACCAGAACCAGCACCATACGAGCAATGGCGGCGACCATCCCAGGACGTGATTATACAATCGAGAGCCATTTCTTGAGTGCAAACTTCAAGGTCGATGCCGAGATCAAACGTTATGCACCGACCTTATTCCAAACGCAGTATTATGGCAACCACTTCAGCTGGAACAATGACTTTAACTTCACTAATGCACAACGCCTGACGGCAGAGTATAGGCTACCGATCAGCCGTTTCAAAATCATGGTGGGTGCTGACTACCAGAACTGGGACAGATTGATCGTGAATGGAAATGATGGCAGGCCAACCCAAATTGCTGGCACGACCAGTCTAACATCTGGCTATGCTGAGCTCAATTATCGTTTCTGGCGAATCAGGACCGAGCAACAGATTAGGTACAACCTTAATACTGGCGCTGATGTATTAAGAGCACCTACGCTTTATATCCACTGGAAAAGCTATTTCGAATATAAACCAGCCCGGCAAGAACATATCGAGGTCAATGTGGGCCTGGATATGCGCTATCGATCTAGCTACAAGGCAGACTATTACATGGCCGTCACCCAGCAGTTCTACCTCCAGCCAAATCCAGGGGCTGAGGTGCCTGCTGCTCAACAGCACTTATTTCCGCTGCTTTCAACCATTGTGGTAGACCCTTACTTCACGATGCGGATCCATAAGGCCTTGGTCTTCATCAAGTTCAACAACGTTTTGCAAGGTGTTGGTGGCAACGGCTATTTCGTTACACCATTTTATCCTGGCTTACCTCGGTCGTTCCAGTTTGGCCTCAAATGGTACTTCTTTGACTAAGGTCAAGGTCCTGTCTCATGATCATGTATTAGCAAGATCAGTAGGTTAGTGACCACTTCTGTAAGCAGACACCATAATGTTTGCCAACCGATTACGTAACAACAACCTAAAATCCAGACCTAGACTATGTTAGGACTGAAATTAGCAACAGACCCGCGCTGGGTTGCCATCGCAACAATGAACATCGAGGATATCTTGGTGGACCATGCCTATTGCGAACAAAAAGCAGCAACAACAGGCATTAGCCTAATCCTGCGGTATCCTGACCACGATGCCTTGGTCGAGATGATGACAGAGCTAGTGGAAGAGGAATGGCAACACTTTAAACGGGTGATGGCCGAGCTCAAGAAAAGGGGTTACAAATTGGGGCCGAAACGCAAGGATGAGTACGCCAATGAGCTCCTAACCCATGTTCGATCTGGCTCACACCTTCCGTACATCCCGCTGATGGATAAACTTTTGGTGCAAGCATTGATAGAGGCCCGCAGTTGTGAGCGCTTCAGACTATTGAGTTTAGAGGTAGCAGATCCAGAACTTGCTGCATTCTATCACGAGCTGATGATAAGCGAGGCTGGCCACTACCGGACCTACCTAGACCTAGCCAAAACCTATGCCCCAGAGGACGAGGTAAAACTGCGCTGGCAGGAGTTTTTGACGATCGAGGCCAATATCATAGAGGGCCTGCAGATCAGAGCAGACAGAATGCACTAGTTAAAGGATCCATTAAATCTTGCCAGGAATAATTATTCCCACTCGATGGTTGCTGGTGGCTTGGAACTAATATCATAAACCACCCTATTGACCCCATGGACACGGTTGATGATGGCATTGGATACGTCTGCCAAAAACTCATAAGGCAAGTGGACCCAATCTGCCGTCATACCGTCAAGGCTCATGACTGCACGTAATGCAACCACTTGTTGGTAGGTACGCTCGTCGCCCATAACACCAACACTGCGAGCATTGAGCAAGATTACCCCAGCCTGCCATACATCATCATACAGGCCCCGCTCCTTGAGCATCGAAATAAAAATATGGTCAGCCTCTTGCAATAAGGCAACCTTCTCAGGAGTCACATCGCCCAAAATCCTGATCGCAAGGCCAGGACCTGGAAAAGGGTGACGCCCTAAAAGTTGGTCATTGAGGCCCAGACTAGCACCCACCCGCCTTACCTCGTCCTTAAACAAGGTATTGAGCGGCTCCACGACCTTTAATGCCATGCGGTCTGGCAAACCGCCAACGTTATGGTGAGATTTGATGGTAGCAGATGGTCCCTTTACTGAAACAGATTCGATCACGTCAGGATAGATTGTACCCTGGCCTAACCAACCGACCGACGGCAAGGAATTGGCCTCTTTCTCGAAGACCTCGATGAAGGTTTTGCCGATGGCTTTACGCTTCTCCTCAGGGTCCTCAAGGCCTTTAAGGCTGGCGTAAAAGGCAGCTTTGGCATCCACGCCTTTAATGTTGAGGCCTAGGTGTTTGTAGCTATCCAGCACTTGCTCATATTCGCCTTTCCGCAAAAGGCCATTATCGACAAAGATGCAATATAGGTTGGTGCCAATCGCTTGGTGAAGCAGTACAGCAGCCACCGAGCTATCGACCCCACCACTGAGGCCCATCACGACTTTGTCATTGCCTAGTTTAGCCTTCAGTCCATTGACGGTGCTTTCGACAAACTGGGCCGGAGTGAAATCTTGTGCACATCCAGCGATATCGACTACAAAGTTTTTGAGGATCTGGCTGCCCTGGGTGCTATGCGTTACCTCGGGGTGGAACTGGATACCATAAGTATCTTCTTGATCAAACTTAAAAGCAGCAACCTCTACAGATTCGGTACTGCCAATTATGCTGGCCCCTTCTGGCAGAGCCACGATCGTATCACCATGTGACATCCAGACCTGCGAATTGGGGTCGATGCCCGCCAATAGGTTACTCTCTGCCCCAACCCTAGTCAAGTTGGCTCGGCCGTACTCACGCGTGTTTGAGGCCGCTACTTGGCCTCCAAAACGATTGGCAAGTAATTGAGCACCGTAACAAATCCCTAAGATCGGGAACTTCCGGCGCAGCGTCTCCAACGGGATATTTGGCGCATCTGGCTCCCGGACCGAACAAGGACTCCCTGATAAAATCACCCCCTTGGTAGTTGGCCAAATCTCTGGCAAGTTGTTGTAGGGGTAGATCTCACAATAGACATTAAGCTCGCGCACACGACGGGCAATGAGCTGAGTATATTGCGAACCAAAATCGATAATGAGGATAGGAACCGAAGCCATAGGTTGTCAGTGGAGGTGGCCTAAGGCAATACAAAGTCTATGCCTGAGACCAACCTGTTTGGTCAGTGCCACAAAGGTAGCAGCAAACAAAAACCACCGAAGCCCAGACCTGATTTTATTGGCATTATTCTCCAACCCCAGGCTTATTTACTAGGTTTCATGTTGACAGTCCTGTGATTTAGGACGTAGGGATGTTCGAATCGATATTCAACTAAGCACTTTTACTAAATGATGATTCCATTCGACAAGGCAGGTAGACCCATAGAACTAAATCTTGCCTTGGCTGAAGCCAGATACTGGCCGCATTTTTTGGATAGGTCAAATGCATGGCAGTTGCTCGAGCACCTAATTGCGAAAGTACCCTATCGCCAAGACAAGATTATGATGTTCGGCAGGCCAGTGTTGCAGCCTCGTTTAGTTTGTTGGATGGCAGACTCTGGGTTCAACCTTAAATACTCTGGCCTAATAATGGAACCTACCCCCTGGGATCCGGAGGTATTGGTATTAAAGCAGCAAGTTGAAGCCTTAACGAATGCGACCTATAACAGTGTTCTGATAAACTACTATCGTGATGGGCAGGATAGCATGGGTTGGCACGCCGACAATGAAAAAGAGCTCGGCCTCAACCCTATCATTGCCTCGGTAAGCCTAGGTGCCAGCCGAAAATTCTGTCTCAAACCCAACCAAAGCACTGACGGAAGCCCGACGCAGACAATATCACTGCTTTTGGAACACGGAAGCCTTTTATTAATGGGGCCAGGTGTGCAAAACCAATACAAACACCAGCTACCAAAAACTACTAAAACCTTGGGTACACGCATCAACCTAACTTTCCGAAAAATGCTGACTAGTGCCTAAAACTTTGATCCTTAGTAACTTCTGGAGCATTTTTTTTGTATCAGAATTATAGGGAAAGGGCGAGCGCTATTATAACTATCCGATCCTTGTACCTTTGGCCAAAATTTTTCCTCAAAAGCAAACTAAGCCTCTCTCTGTCCGTGCCATCAAGATATAAATTTAGGGCAATCCCTTCGATAGATATCCTCAACAAGCGCGTCGTGAGGTTGCATCAAGGTGATTTTAGCAAACGACAATATTATCCAGATACCCCTTTGGAGGTAGCCAAACGGATTAAGAATGCTGGCCATAACTTCCTTCACATCGTTGACCTCGATGGAGCTAAGGCCCAAAAAGTCGAGAATCAGGATGTCATCAAGGCGATTGTAGAAGAAACAGGGCTATTTGTAGATTTTGGTGGCGGATTGCGTAGTACAAAAGATCTTGAATTAATCTTTGCTGCTGGGGCAAAACAAATCACGATAGGCACCATTGCAGTCACTGACCCAGTACTAGCTACTAGCTGGCTTGACAAATACGGCCCCGATGCCATCATCCTTGGCGCAGATGTCAAAGAGGAATTCATTGCGATCAACGGATGGGTCGAGACTAGTCCACACCGCTGGATTGATTTCATCGGCCAGTGGCATAAGCGTGGTATCAAGTGGTTGATCAGCACGGATATATCCAAAGATGGCGCTATGGCTGGCCCGTCATACGATCTGTACAAACAGATGATTGAGGCATTTCCGGATTTAGGGGTGATTGCAAGCGGAGGTATCAGCAACTACGCAGAAGTCAACAAATTAGCACAATGTGGCTTATCAGGTGTTGTGATCGGCAAAGCCATACACGAAGGCATGGTCAGCCTTGAGGGCTTAGCTCATTACAACCAACTCAAGAACAAGGCCTAAAAAGCTCTTACTGAAGCAATACTATGGCTTAGTCTGGTGCCTATCGGACAAAACTTGGTCCACTGCCGCTAATGATTGTCCTTTGGCTCTCAGGAGCACAATAAGGTGATAAAGCAAGTCTGCACTTTCGGCCAAGAGGAGGTCCGGCTCGTCCCGCATGGCCTCAATCACGACCTCGACCCCTTCCTCCCCTACTTTCTGGGCCACTTTATGGATGCCTTTCTGGACCAGACGGGCAGTATAGGAACTGTTCGGGTCATTGGTCATGAGTTTTTCAGCCACGATTTGCTCTAGCTGATAAAGGAAATGACCTTTAGCCTCAGTGCCAAAACAAGAGACCGAACCCGTATGGCAGGTTGGTCCAATAGGGCGCACCATTATCAGGATGGCATCTTGGTCGCAGTCTAGGTGCCAGCTTACCAAGCTCAGGGTATGTCCACTCGTTTCGCCTTTGATCCAGAGGCGTTGTTTGCTCCGGCTGAAAAAGGTCACAACCTGTGTATCTAGGGTTTGTTGCCAGGCATCATCCGAAACATAACCCAACATCAGGACCTGCTGACTGATACTATCTTGGATGATAACAGGCACGAGACCGTCTTCGTACTTGGCAAAATCTGGTTTGTGGTTTCGTTGTGTCAATTGCTCAGGCATTTGCATTGGTCGGATTCGAATAAAAGCACTAAGGGATAAAATTGGCTAGATCCTAACTGAGACACCTTTGTCTTTTAGGAACTTTTTAAGCTCCAGGATGGGGATGAGGTTGAAATGGAAAACACTGGCTGCCAAGGCTGCATCTGCCTTACCGTCACTGAAGACTTCTAAGAAATCAGCAGTGGTACCAGCCCCACCAGAGGCAATGACGGGGACAGATACCGCTTGGCTCACCTGAGCGGTAATAGGCAGATCAAACCCTGCTTTAGTACCATCAGCATCCATACTGGTAAGCAGGATTTCGCCAGCTCCACGGTCGTTACATTCAATGGCCCAAGCTAATGTCTCTAAGGGCTCGAGTTTACGACCACCGGCACTATGCACTCGATGGCCCCCATTTACCGAACGGGTATCGATCGCCACCACCACACATTGGCTCCCGAAGGCCTTGGCAAGCTGATCAATCAGACTTGGGGACTTTATTGCGGCAGTGTTTATTGAGATTTTGTCTGCACCAGCGGATAGCAGACGGTCAACATCGGCCACGCAACTGATACCACCTCCGACTGTCAACGGGATATTGAGATGTGCTGCAACACTCCGGACCGTGTCCAAGAAGGTATTACGACCTTCGATCGTGGCTGTGATGTCTAACAACACTAATTCGTCAGCACCTAGACTAGCATAGCCCTTAGCCAACTCGAGTGGCGAACCCGCATAGGTCAGATTTTCGAAATTGATGCCTTTTACAGTCTGCCCATCCTTGATGTCGAGGCATGGAATGATGCGCTTGGCAAGAGATGTTGTCGTAGGCATTACAAATTATTGGCTGGGCGTCCTGCAAGTTTAGGGCTCCGACGGCACAACCCTACACCAACTGGGATGATTTTGTGCTGCGAAAGTCCATCATACCAGCATTATTCGAACCGGAGGGCTTCGATCGGGTCTAGTTTACTTGCCTTAACGGCTGGGTAAAACCCTGAAATGATTCCGACTACCACACAGATCATGAGGGCGATACCTATCCAGGCCCATGGGATGATAAAATGGCCTACTTCCATCAATGAGGCGACTAAGTTACCGATGCCGATACCGAGGATCACACCACCTAGGCCTCCGAACAAACATATCACGATTGCCTCAATCAAGAATTGGAGCCTGATTAAGCCAGGTGTGGCACCCAAAGCTTTCCGAACGCCAATCTCACGGGTGCGCTCCGTAACGCTGACCAACATAATATTCATGAGACCGATAGCAGCACCCAATAGAGTGATCAGCCCAATGATAAGGCCTGCGCTTCGGAGGGTACCAGTGATACTCTCCATACTTTCGCCAATAGACTCATTCCTGGTGATTTCGAATGAGTCTGGTTTGCCTACTTTATCGCCTCTGACCAAACGCATCGAGCCTGTGGCCTCGCCGATTGCCTCTTCGAACTGGGCTGGGTTCTGGACCATAGTCGTAATTTCGTACGTCAAGGATTTGTCTTGGCTCATCTGGTAGGCATTGCCGAGTGGTACCAACAACATCCTATCGGGACTCTGGCCAGACATCATCCCGCCCGTGCCCTTCATGACACCAATCACCATGAACTGCTGGCCCATTGCTGTCACTGAGTTGTTAAGGGCAGATGACGAAGGGAATAATTTGTTAGCCATCTCCTCGCCTATAATGGCGACGTCGGCCTGGTACTCCACCTCAGTAGGGCTGAAGTTACGCCCCTCTTTTAAGTCGTAACTATGGCTAAGTAGGTAATTGGCATCAGTACCATAAACGGCGTTGTTGGGGTTAGTCTTCTGGCTACCGTGTTTGATCTCGGCATTCCAGCTAACACTGGTGCTAACACAGACCTCATACTTGCCAGTCATAAGCTGTTGGTAGCGCAAAGCCTCACTCATCTTAATGTCATCATATTTGGCAGGAGCCACCCCATACCTTCGGCGTTTAGATTTCTGCCCCTTGTTGGCGATGTCAAAGGTCTTGCCCCCTAGGTCAGAC
>CANHWS010000077.1 GCA_947464365.1 Cytophagaceae bacterium
ATTGTCACTATAAAAAACCTTGCTATGAGCACCCGGCAGTACTGCTAAGAGCCGCTGGGCCAACGTAACGGCAGGCTGGTGGGTAAACCCCGCAAAGATGACATGCTCTAGGGTGCTGGCTTGCTTGCTGATGGCATCGGCAATAGCAGGGTGACTATGCCCATGCAGGTTGACCCACCAACTACTCACGGCATCAATCATGACCCTGCCGCCTGCTAGGTGCAAAAACTCACGCTCTGCCTTGACGACCTCCAGCTCGATACTAGCCCCCATCAATGGAGTAAAAGGGTGCCAAACTGGGTAGTCAGGCTGGTGGCGAAGGTCGGTAGGCTTGGTTGACATCGGTGGAGAGTAGGGTAGTAAATAAATGCTGGGCGCATCCGACCCATTAAAAGGTCAGGACTTTCTGCTGGCCTGGGCCTAGCTCCAAGATCTGGTAGGGGGCATTGTAATAGGTGCTGACTTTGCCAGTCTGGAGCTGTGGTAGCTTGGTTAGTAAGCGCAGTTTCATCTTGCTGCGTGTCGGGTTGCGGACGGTGACTTGCCACTTTTTGCCTTTGGTCGCAGTGGTGGTCAAAGTATTGTCAAAGGCCCAAAGTTGCCGTTTAGCGGGGTCGATCAGCAGGCCAGGGAGCTCGGTATAGCTTAAGGCTAGGCTAGCTTCGGCCCAAGTGGTTTGGTAGGTAATCTCGCCGATGCCCTCTAGCCAGTCTGTCATGCTTACACGCTCGCACATGAAGCCGTCCTGTACTTTTTCGATCGGTTTGTCAGGATGGCCAAGGTACTGTGGCATGCCATGGGCGATGTCTTGCAATAGGTCAGCATAGCGTGGGTCGCCCGTGGCAAGGGTTAGTTTGAGCAAGGCTTGCCCACTAAAGGTGCAGATGCCAGGAGCGCCATGTTTGTTTTGGGTGTTGGCCAGCACAGCCCCTACAGACTTGATGCCAGTGCGGCCAAATAAGGACTTCGGCGGAAAGCTGTAGTTGTACGAACAGACCCAAGTTGCGAACTGTGCAGCAGCCTCCTTGGCCCAGTCTAGGTATTGGGTTTTGCCAGTCAGCTCATAGAGCGTTATATAGCTTTCGATTAGGGCGTAGGCAGACTCTGAGTCAGGGTTCTGGAGTGCATCGCCAGGGCCACCAGTAGTTAGGCCCGTTTTGGTGCTGGTGCGGTAGAGTAGGGCGGCACCTGCTTCGGCCACTGATAGGTAGGTGGTATCTTTATAAAAGACAGAGGCCAAGGCCAAAGCTGCGGGGACTATAGCCGCACTGGTGGAGCCCCCAACTGTTACTTCGCCCGTGTTGGAGTCCACAAACTGGCCCCATTGTCCATTTTTGCGCCAGGTCTTTACAAAGGCATCAGCCACGCCACGGGTACCCGCTACCCAACTAGGCTTGAGCGGTTTGTTGCGATCCTGCATAACTTGCAGATGGCGCAGTACGAAGTAGAGGCCATCCCCTCCTTTGCGGACAAGGTGCCAGTTTTTGGAGGTTGGTTTGCGTACATCGCCCCCATGCCAGATGTTGCCCTTCTCGCCACTGTCATAGAAGTATCCACTAGGGCTGATGCCGTTCGGGAATAGCCAGTCTAGGTTCTGGATCACCCGCTGGACTGAGCTATCTGCCCCAGCATATAGCAAAGGCAGGGTTAGGATCATGCCACCTGTCCAGCCGATCTGCCAATCCATCAAAAAACTTTCGCGTTTGCCAATGGCGTAATAGCCAAATTGTGGTACCCAGTTTAGGCTATTGTATTTCCTCTCCTGAACGGTGAAGGCAGCGGACATAGGCAATACGGTAGGCTGCACTTGTGCAGGGTAGAGGGCTTTGCGAACGGACCAATAGTTGTCAAACAGGGTGTTGAGCGATTGGGCAGCAGCTACTACAAGTCTTGCACGGATATGGACGGTATCCCCTTGGATGAAGTCATGACCTTGGTCATCACTCGGGAAACGGCTGTCTGTGATGCGGTATTTGTACAGCTCGCGAACCACTGGGCTGGAGATACCTAGTAGTCCTTGTTTGCGGTCCCGGCTTTCTTCTACTTCCATACCATAGTCTCCTAGGTGGTTACCTTGATAGGTCATTAGCCAATAGTTTTGACTGCGGCCAGGGCTATGAACTCCGATGACAGGCACGGACATACTGCCACTACGGTCATGCAGGCGGCTGGGGCCATTACCGATGTCTAGCCTTGGGACGTCGCTAATGATGGCGGGTTTTTCAGGGCCAATATCCTTGGGGTCTAGCAACTTGGGCGAGTAAGCGATGCGCCGCCAGTTGAACCGATTGCCATTGTAGGCGGCACCCGGCATCAGGACATAGTTGTCGGCTGACCAAGTGCCATCGATGACCTCGAGCGTGATATTGGTTTGTTTGCTACTACCCTTGATCAGGACAGCAGATAGATCGAGGTCTGAAGCCGATACTTGGCCAGGGACCTGTTGGGCGACTGGCCGCTCGTTTAGCATCAAGCGCCAAGTAGCGCCGTTTAGCTCTAGGACGGCGTCGTGGTCGTCGGGTAAGAAAACCGTTTTACTAGCAACCACCCTATTGTAATGGTCATAGTCATATTGCCGCACCGTGGCCTTGATGACCAGTCCAGCCCGATCTGCCTGATTATTACTGGATAGCGGGTTGGTCGGATAGGGTGTTTGGGTGGCCATTACCTTGACTTGGCTGCTGCCCACGGATGACCCTAGTGTAATATCAGGAACAAAAGTGGTCCAGAGGATTACCAAAAGGATCAATCGGATCGGGATCAGCACGTTGTACATGGATATTTTTTTTGCCAATTTTTGGTCCAGAATGTGTCTAAAGCGCATGTCTTGGGTGGGGAAAGGGTCCGAAAGACGAGATGGGTGCATCTGGACAGCAAGTTGCTACAAAAATGCAGGACAGCCGCACGTATGTAATATCTGGTATGTAATTCGTTTTTGGATGGGGCACCAATCCTACACCTTTGTATTGCCTACCTGAAGCAATCGGGGCCTAGCAAAGCAAGTGTACTTTTTTGCTGCTGCTATGGACCTAGCCGTCGAACATAAACCGTTATAAACGCTCATGAACCATGCAGACGAGAACACTGAAAGGCTATTCACCGTACTCACAAGTACGTATCCGGATGGCCGTGTTGACCAGTCTTTATGTCTTGGGTGCCTTAGTGGTACTCTTCGGATAGGAAGGATTGCAACAGATTAGGTATCGGGCTATAAGGGGCTAAGGGGTTAGCCTGCCTGACAAAAATCAAAGCCCTTGGCGTGGGAACCAAGGGCTTTTTTTTGTGATTTTTTGCAAGACTTTAGACTACTGATCAGTAGATTTTGAGACGCCACTGGCCCAAATGACTAGGGCATTGTGGTGCTTTTGGGCTACTTTTTCAAAATTACTTTTTGATAGAGTAATCGGTTCAACCTCGCTGTAATAATCTTTGAGCCTGAGCGACTCATAGGGACCACTGCCGTTGTTTGAGATAAAGTACGCCTTTTTACCAGCGAAATCCCTGTCGCTATAACCTGAATTGCTTTCTGGCTTTAATAATGCAAGGTTATAGATTTTGTCGAGCTCAATACCTCCTTCCTTTTGACCCCAATTTTGCGGGTAAATATGCTCTACCGAACGACCAATATTTCGACGTACTTTAAATGGCGACTCATCTTTGGCTAATACATACTCTATTAGGGTAAGGTAGAGTCGCACGCCTGATTGGCCGTATACCAAACTAGGTAACGTACCTTCTAACGTATTGAGTTCTGTAAGCCTTGTGACAAGCTGTCTCGCCAGAATGTCAAGGATTTTTTTAAAACTCACATCGCTTGGCTCCAAGGTAACCATCTTATTAATCAATGGTTGCAACCAAGTGTGTGGACGATCGTTGTAAATTGAGTGCAGTAAAAACTGGAGCAAGGATAGGTTTTTGATGGTGGTCGTAGTTCTAACATCTTTTTTTCCACCTTCTTCTTCGGGTAGGTAATAACGCTTCTCAGGTGATTCCTCATTGATTTCCTTTTGGTTAATGAAGAACTTATTGAGCCATTCATCAATAATGGCTAATTGCTGAATGAAATCCATTGGCTTAGTATATGATTCAACAATCTCCCTTGGTTGAAGCTCACCAGGTACGAAACTCCCTTTTTTGGCATCATTGTGCAGGCTATAATGAACAAGAGCTACCAATTCCCAATCTTTGACAAGGCGGAAGCGTTTTTGTTTTGGCGTTTCTGTATCTTGAGTGCCACTGGGGTTTGTTAGCGGATCTTTAAGTATGTCAAATAGAGTGGTAGATTTTGGCGGATCTGCTGATTCGACCAAAGCCTTTTGATTAAACGCATTGTTCCAAATACTAGCGGCCTTGATTACCTCGTTTCTGTCCAGCTTTGCAAACAACAAACCCTTCAGCACATCCAAAGGTTCTAGTTGTTTGCCACTAGTGTTGAGGTTGTCATAATAGTTAATGGTAGCAATGGTCTTGTTATGAGCACCATCGATTAAGGCGCTAAGATTGATCTCAAAAAATTTGACTTGGTTTGATAGATAAGTCTTAAAATCCTCCTTGAAATGCTCCTTGTTGGTTATATTATCAAACCAGTTTACAATGACCCCAGCTGCCTCTTGGAGTGCTTTAGGGAGCCTTAGCATGTTAGACCAGTTAATTAGATGTGCCTGCAGCAATGACTCAAATGCCGCACCTTCCTCTTGGTCCAGTTGTAAGGTTAGTCTTCGACCACTAGTGGTTTGGAATACATCGACCAGATCTAAATAGGAAGCAATCATCATCAGGGTGGTGAACCGTTGTTGACCATCCAAGATGTCAAAGTTATGGGTGCTCTCTGAGATTGTACCATCGTTGCTTAACGGTGCTGAAGTGATAACATTGCCGATATAGTAAGGGGTTAGTGGTTTTTTCACTTGTGCCACCTCGATATCGTTTAACAAACGCACAATATTATCCCTTTTCCAACAATAGGGTCGTTGGTAGAAGGGGATCCTGTAGTTTCTGCTCAAAAGCGATTTTGAGTCAAGTGTTTTTGGCTTGATTTCCATATCAGAAAATTTGAAAGTATAATTAGCTTTTAGGCCAGTACCTTTTGATGAATTCAGTGGCTTTGATTTTGCGTGAGCCACCATCTGTTTGATTACCTGCAAAAAGTAGATCTTTGTCTATTTTGTCAAATTCTGGTGTTCCTAATGTTTGAAACATTTCAATTAGGGTAATGCCACCAACTCCTTTATTCAATAATTGCGGTGAATTATGATAGCATGCTAAAGTTGATACGACCTTCCTTATTGTTTCATATTTTTCTTTGTACATAATTAGGTCTACAGGATACAGATCTTCAAGAAGTAAACCTGCAGCCATTGTATACCAGTCTAAAACATAAAGTTGATAGAATCTGGAGTAGGCGTCGACTCCACGCTCAACCTTTAACCACGAAGACATTAGACCTTTAGATGTTATGATGTTCTTATAGTTGTTGTAATGATGTGCAAGATACTTAATTGTAAACCATCCTCCTTCTAGTTTCGCCATTAGAGTGCCATAGAAGGATAATGCTTCAGTTTGATTTTTTTCAAAAGATATTTTTCGGATATTTTTCTTGCCAGCAAATTCGTCGATTAGTTCTTTTTGTAATTTATCAAAGTTTGGTCTATCATTATGCCAAACCCAATCAGTTTTTTGTCCGCGTCTCCAATTTCGAATAGAATATAAAATAAACAGAAAGTCAGAAAACAAATCTTTTCCTCCGACCTTTTTCTCCATCTCCTTCCAAATCTGCGCAGCCTCAACCATCAAGTGCGCTTGTCCATGTTGCGACATAGCTAGCAAATGCCTTGACTTGATGATGTCTTTAGCCTGTAGCGGTTGGCCCGCTGTGTTGGCATTGTCGTAGAAGGTAAATGCCAAATCGATATCATTGACAATGGTGAGCTGTATCTTCTTGTTACGGAGCGTGGCCTGATCTGTCTGAGAAATGCTTTTTGTGATTATGTTATTGGCCTCACACAGTAATTTTATGCTATCACTAAACTGATGACCCTCATCCAGATGAAGTAAGCCAGTTTGTCCAAGTGCCATTAAGATGCAGGTCATGCGTTGTTGGCCATCGACTAGGTTATAGGTCAGCGAACCATCCTTTGCTTCTTCATGAATGATGAAGTTGCCTAAGAAGGGAGTGTTTACATCTTTAATAGACTCGATAAAGGCTTCGACCTCTTTTTTTTCCCAAGCAAAGCCACGTTGGTAGTTAGGGATAGTGAAACCAGCTGATGCAGGTTTGGTTAGCTCTCCGATGGTTGTTATCCTTACAACTACTTGTTCTGGTGCGCTTACTTGTTGATCGTCTGACATGGCCTCTTCGGGGATATGGCTCAAAACTAATTGGTCTTATTCTGAAATCCAACAAAATGACGATATAAATCAGAGGTGTAAACTTGTAATTGCCGAAGATCAATCTTCGGCAATCGCCCACCGCCAAAGAAAGCTCTTGTTTGTGTGTACTAAATTTTGCAGGCATTGGTGCTGGCTTTTGTCCCCCCCCAACAAAAACTGCCACAACCCTTCCGAGAATGTGGCAGTTGGCCATTTTAACAATGATGTTGTGCAGTACTACCGCAATGCAATCTTCCGGATAGCACGTTGGCCACCTTGTTGGAGGTGTAGCCAATAGATGCCACGAGGTAGGTTGTCGAGGTCAAGTGTGGCCTCGTTGCCTTTTACCTGATGTGTTTGGTGGGTATGACCCAAAACATCTAGGACGCTGAGGGTGGCAGCCTCGTTACCGACTGGAGTAAACTCCACTGCAACTTTACTGGCTTGTTGTTTCCAGATCGGGACAATGGTTTTGAGGCCAGCGCCGATGCCTACTGATAAGGTGCCCTCTATCTTGAGGTCATCGATGCGGTAGGTGCCGCTCGCGACCAATGTGGTGCAGGTAAACTTGAGCGCCAAGTTGCTGGCACGATTGAAGGCTTGTGGTAGGTCAAATGAGGTGACGTCTCCCCAGTTGCTGTCGGCAGGACGGTCAACAAAGGTGAGCGGAGTCCAAGGGCCAGCGGTGCCTGTAGCCGAAGCTGCAACTTCAATCAGCTGGGTGGTGACAAAATTGCGGGTACGACGTGCGGCCCATCCGACCTGGATGTCGGTAAAGTTGCTAGCATCGACCGGGCGGCTGATAACAGAATAGACACCAGCAGGTGGAGTACTTGTGTCGCCAGCTACGGAGTTGCGAATGATCAGGTGGGCATTCCCGCTGTAGGGAGCAGGTGCATTGTTGGTAGTGCTACTGTCAACTCCCCAACCTGGTGTGGTGCCGACCCAGCCAGTAGGCAAAGTACGCTGTGTGCCAAACGTTTCGAAATAGATATCGCTCTGCGCCTGTGCACTGATCGAGAGGGCAACAAGGCCTAGGCTTAAAGCAATCTTATGTAGTAGGGGTAGTTTCATCAGCAGTGAAGGATGTACGAGATGGGCAAATGGCCTGAAAGCGGTGCCATAGTTGCATTGCAAAATGGTAGGTCCGCATTGAGTCACCCAAAAATAGGGATTAGGATTTGCAGTGCATCGAGATGTCCAAATATTAGCGTTGCGTTAACATAGGTAACAAGTAGGAAACATAGAGTCTCGGATTGGTTAGTCCGCCTTTACCATCCTATATCGTGGTTCACTTCCCAATCTTGGGTAGCCCTAAGTATCCAAGTTTGCTTTACCATACCTTTGTAGCGGCAGGCCAAGCGGTCAGTCAATACCACTATGACAACAACAGACGCAGAGGCCGCCTCTGCAATAACCACAGGTACGACACTACCTACCTTATATTATGTATATGATGCCCTTTGTGGCTGGTGCTTCGGCATGAGCCCTGGCATTGTTTCCTTAAGAGATAGCTGGCAAGGTCGCCTCAATTTTGAGGTGCTGAGCGGCGGGATGGTTACTGGGAGCAGGATTGGCCCGGCAACAGACATGGCCCAATACATCCGAGGAGCTCATAAAAGGGTAGAAGAAATGGCTGGTGTCAAGTTTGGCAGGGCATTCCTTGATGGCACATTGTCTAACCCTGAAGCCATTTTCAATAGCATCAAACCATCGCAGGCCCTAACTGCCGCTAAGCAACTTCGGCCAGATGTGGCAGTTTCGATGGCGCATGCGATCCAGCAAGCCATCTATGTTGACGGGCAATTGCCTGACGTTTGGGCTACCTACGAGGTCATCGCAATCAAACTAGGCCTGAATGATGATGGGCAGTTCTTGGCCCTTGCCCAGTCCGATGTCATCGAGAAGGCCACCCAAGCTGAGTTTGGTCAGGTGCAGGCATGGGGCGTAACAGGTTTCCCGACCTTGGTGCTGGACTTTGAGGACAAACTCTACTTGCTGAGCCAAGGGTTTTCGCCAGCCAAAAGCATATCAGAGCGCATTGAGCGAGTGCTTGGTGGGCAGGTGTGATAGGACTTTTAGGACCTAACTGCTGATTTAGATGCGGATTATTGGTTTGAACGACGTATGTTGGCATCCTAAACGTGGCATGTAGCTTTGTTTGGACTTCCCTATGGCGAGGCCTGCCAAAACGACCTATATTGCACAACTGGTCTGACTAGCATATCTAGGGCATGGTGTTTGACCAAGACGCCGCAGGTGCTGGAGTTACTAATCCTTGTGCAGAGTACCCTCCGCTACCAAGACATCCTTTCCTTTTTCGTACAAGACCAAAAACATCATCCTTATGGCAGCCCGCCCCGAAGACAACAACCCACCACAAGGCCAACAACTAGACATCGAGCTAAGCGAAGATGTCGCCGAAGGTATTTACTGCAACCTAGCCATGATTGGCCACAGCAATACCGAGTTCGTGATCGACTTTATCAGGTTGATGCCAGGTGTACCTAAGGCCAAAGTCAAATCCCGAATCGTGATTACACCAGAGCACGCCATGCGGTTGCTGGGTGCCCTCCGCGAAAATCTAGAGCGTTACGAAGAGTCTTTTGGCGACATCAAACAGCAACAAGAAGGCCTTACGTTACCGTTCGGCTTCGGTGGCCAGATAGGCCAAGCTTAGGCGATTAGACCCATTGGGTACTTGCCATTCCACTGGCTATTGGTGTCCATTTTTGATAGAGCCACGTAACAAGAGCCTGCTAATAAATGTTTTAGCGGGCTTTTGTTTGTTATTTCGCCGAAGGCTCGTAATTTTGGCATGTTCTAATGTCACAAATGACACTTGACCACGGTCAGGGCGTTAGTTGTGGCGTCAGGATTTTGGTTTGACAGCAATGTCTCATCCGATATTTTTAGTTTGTTTCATAGTGGTTTATTTATGTTGCAAAAGCCGGATACTTTGTCCGGTTTTTTGTTTTTAAGGCCTTCAGATTAGGCTTTTTTGTCTCCTATCTATCTTGATACTAGGTGTTTAGAAAGTAGGTTTTGTTCCTAGCCTACTTAAACAATAGGTACATGGCGCTGAACTGGAGGCTGTTGTTGAACATACCAGTATATCCATAAAGGGGATTGTTGACCAGGCTCAGGTTAGAGGCATCCTCCACGGTATTAAAGGGTAGCATGCTATAGGTCCAGCGGATGCCCACCCCAAAGTTATCAAAGACAACATATTGGGCACCGAGGGATACACATAGGTCATAGCTTTTGAACTCGGAGCGGCGGTTTTCGGGGCCCAAGTTGGTGCCATTGTCGACGGTGGCCGATAGCAGCACGTTGGGGCTGATGCCAGCCTGCAGGGTGAGGTCTTCGCGCAGGTTGTAGTTGAGCATGATCGGGAGCTCGACATAATTGAGCCTGATTTCTTGGATGACACCGAAGCGCAACTGCTCTTGTTCGCTGCTTCGGCTACCTTTCATCGAGAATAATAGTTGTGGCTCGATGCCCCACTCGTCATTAAGCGGAAATGCCGCTGCTATCCCACCCAAGAAGCCAGGTTGGTTGAAGCCCACTAGTTTGTCGCCCTCTATTTGGTTGGCAGATATGCCCCCAATGACCTTACCCACAAAGCGCTGTGCAGATGCCTGATTGCTCCAGAAAGAAGTTAGGCAGCAAAGAGCAAGCGTACAGACTAGTAGTTGCAACTGTTGCCTCGTTTTAGATCCTGTAGGTTTAAGCTGTCTTGTTGTCATGTTTGGAAAATTGTTTTTGGTGGATTTGCTTGACCTTAGAAGCCTCTAGCTAGTTTAGGTTGGTTATGACCACTGTTGGTTTACTAGTCCTGACAGGGTCTTAAGTCCGATCTAGGCCAGTTGAAAGTCGGGCAGGTGAATTAGAGCTAATAAACCTCAGTATTTGCAAAATAATCGTAAAGCAGAAGCTAGATTTAGCTCGTTACCATTGTCTGGATGGCAAATTACAAAATTGTGGCACTCATGTTGTGGCTTTGCTTGTAGCTATTACAACCACACACCACCAAAAGTAGCCTTATGGTGCCACTGGCCTACCGTTAGTCAGGTTTCGTTGTTAGGCTAGTTTCTACTAGGATGTATCTTTGTATCAAGAACGGAATAATCAGGGCCAGAAACCATCAAGTTGGTGAATGAGGCCCGACTTCCTGACCGTTTTTGCACTCACCGTTATCAGCGTTTTTGCGCCATCATGACAACTCAACTCTCCAGTAAAAAGTCCGTATTTAGCCTTGGCCGTCTCCTGACCTGGACCTTGGCGATTTTTGTATCTCTGTCCCTAAGCTCTTGCGGCTATAACGGGATGGTGGCCAAACAAGAGGCTGCCGACAAGTCTTGGTCTGATGTCCAGAACCAGTACAAACGCCGGTCGGACCTGATTGGTAACATGGTCGCAACTGTTAAGGGTGAGGCCAACTTCGAGCAGCAAACGCTAACGGCTGTTATCGAAGCCCGTGCCAATGCTACCCGCATGACAGTAGATGCCAAAGACCTAACACCCGAAAAACTCCAGCAGTTCCAAGGTGCACAGTCTGGCCTGAGTGCTGCACTTGGGCGGCTCTTGGTCGTGTCTGAAAACTATCCGAATCTGAAAGCTAACCAAGCTTTTCAGGATCTACGTGCTGAGCTTGTAGGTACCGAAAACAGGATTGCTGTCGCCCGCCGGACCTTCAACGAGGCGGTGCAGGACTACAACACTACGATCAGGCAGTTCCCGAACAACATGACAGCCGGCTGGTTTGACTTCAGCAAGAAAGCCTACTTCGAGACCGAACCAGCAGCAGCTGATGCTCCTAACGTGGATCAGATGCTGAATGGTGACAAAAAGTAGGTTGGTTGGGCCCGTGGTATTGATTATGTGCCCTTCTTGGGCCAAACGGTCATCAAAATATCACAGGCATAATGCCAAACAGTTGGCCATAAACCGCTATTATTGACCTGATCTTGAGGGCCTGAAAAGACCTCCTTACTTTTGATCTCCCAAACCCCAACAGGAAAGTCATGACGACGGTATCGCCCCAAAACTACTTCAGCGAAGCACAGCAAGCGGCTATCATTGCAGCAATTGCGGAGGCAGAAAAAGAAACGAGCGGAGAGATCCGGCTACATGTCGAGAACAAGTGCGAAGGCCATGTGCTGGACCGTGCGGCTCATCTGTTTGCCGAGCTCGAGATGCATAAAACCAAGCTCCGGAATGGGGTGCTTTTTTATCTCGCAATTGCGGACCATCGCTTTGCAGTCATAGGCGATGCGGGGATTAATGCGGCGGTACCAGCCAACTTTTGGGACGACATCAAGATCAAGATGCAGGGTAAGTTCCGGAGCGGAAATTTCATTGATGGACTCACCGAAGGCATCCTGATGGCGGGTAACCAACTCAAGGAGCGGTTTCCGTTTTCAGATGCTGATGAAAATGAACTGCCAGACCGGATTTCGTTTGGAGTCTAGTAACAACCATCGCATACATACCGCCCAGTGTCTCAGGTCTGCTTGAGCCCAACTGAGCCAACATCTAATCTACACTATTTTTCCTTTGTCGCCCGGCTACCTGCTCATGGGATACCAGAACCGTGCCCAGACCATCTTTGGCGGGCATCCTAACCTAAACCACTTGGCCCACCTATCAGGCATATTTCGTCATCTTTTGCTGCGGCTGACGCTTATGACAGGGGTTGTGTTAGCGGTTGGCCTAGGCTGTCAGTCGGCATGGGCCCAAACGGATAAAGGAATACCTGATGCCCCACAACCCCAACGATTGGTCAATGATATGGCTGGTCTGTTGTCACCAGATGAAGTAGCCACCCTAGAGCAAAAACTAGTTACTTTTTTCGACAGCACAACCAACCAGGTATCAATAGTTACGGTCCAGACCCTAGGCGACTATGAGGTAGCAGACTTTGCACAACGACTGGGGCAAAAGTGGGGTATTGGCCGTAAGGACCGCAATAATGGTGTCCTGATCCTGATTTCGGTCGATGAGCGCAAGATGACGATCCAGACAGGATTTGGGCTTGAGGCAGTGCTGCCAGACCATATTTGTGCGAGGATCATAAGGGGCGTCTTGTCGCCTGCTTTCAAACGCAAAGCCTACTATCAAGGTCTCGATGAGGCAACCAGCGAGGTCATGGCGCGTGCCAAAGGCGAGTATAACGAACCTACGCCACGGAAGTCAAAACGTGGTGGCAAGGGCATCTGGACGATTTTGATAATCTTTCTGGGCGTCTTGGTCTATATCATCTACCGGGCGTCTAAAGGTGGAGGTGGTGGCCGTGGTGGTAATGGTAGCTTTGACGACTTCAGCCGAGGGATGGGGCCATTCTTGCTCGGAACTGCCCTCGGAAGCTTAGGCGGCGGGCATCGTGGTGGCGGCGGCTTTGGTGGTTTTGGCGGTGGAAGTGGCGGCGGCGGTTTCGGCGGCTTTGGCGGTGGTAGTTTTGGTGGCGGTGGTGCTAGTGGTGACTGGTAAGTCCGTATCTTTGGGTCAATTTATG
>CANHWS010000078.1 GCA_947464365.1 Cytophagaceae bacterium
CACCAACCGAAAATGAATTTAGCAATCCTTAGGCAGTTTTCAGCTGCCGAGTACTTTTATTTGGCTAGGGCCTATGTCACTGCCAAAGTTTCGCCACAGTCTTTGCCGCCAGAAGGGGATAGGGGTTTGGTTGCTGCCAACTTATTTGGTCATGCAATAGCTGCGGGATGGAGTCTCCGTCGCGAAGGGAACAACAACCATATCAGCCTTACGGAGTCTGGAACAGAGCTTAACTTCCAGATAAGGCGCGGAACAACGGATGCCAATGTGTTTTCGCAAGTATTCCGGTATATGGAGTATGGACCAGTTGTGTCGCTTTATCGTAAGAAGTTTGGTCAGCAGGCGACTAGGATCATCGATGCAGGGGGTAATGCCGGTTTTGCATCGCTCTATTTTGGTGCAAATTTCCCGCAGGCCAAGATTGTCACCTTAGAGATCGAGGCAGGTAATTACATGGCCATGACGGATAATTTTAAGTCCAACCCAGCGCTTGATATCGTGCCGCAGCTGCGTGGTTTGTGGTATAACAACGATGTACTGAGTGTCAATACTAGTTTTAGGGCTGGTGGCGAGTATGCCTTTAGTGTCCTGCCGAACGATGATGTCGCAAAGGATCTTGATCAGCACATTAGGGGCATGACCGTCCAGGACATCGTGGCCGAACATTTTGGTGGGCAGATGATCGATATCCTCAAAATTGACATCGAAGGGGCCGAGAAATACTTGTTCCAAGATGAGGCCCTAGCCCTTGAGTTTTTGGCGATGACCAAGTTTTTGGCGCTCGAGATCCATGACGATGTTGCTGACCGACAATACATCAGGCAGATATTGGCTAAGGCTAACATGGACTGGATCGACGAGCAAGAAACAACAGTGGCCTGGCATCGGTAGGGGGGCTGACATCTTGGTAGTTTCTAGTCGTTTCAGGTCAAAATGATGCTGACTGCAAAATTGACGCGGTAGCCGAATCGATTGGTTCGGCCATCAGTCTTTTGGTATCGAGATGTTAGTATGGAAGTGCCGATCTGATGCCCTGACAATCTATATTTGGGCCCAGGATACGCAAACCTTTCCACGCCTTTGTCAGCTACGCCAGACCAACATCCACCCGCATCAACTAGCAGTCAGGATTCTGAGCTTAGTAAGCAACTGCACAACTTGGCTCTGCTCCAGATACCGGGGATTGGCCATGTCCTGGCACGTACGCTTATCAGTTATTTGGGTAGTGCCGAGGCTGTCTTCAGGGCAACAAAAGCCCAGCTGATGAAAGTACCTGGGGTAGGGGAGGTTTTGGCAACCACGATCCGGAAACCAGGACCCCTAGCAGCGGCGGAGGCCTTACTTAGCAAGGCTCAGAAGCAGCATGACCACCTCGTTTTCTACACAGATGCAGCTTTTCCGCAACGGTTGAGGCAAGTGCCTGACGCTCCACTTTTGCTTTATATAAAGGGCAAACAGGGTGCACCACTGCCGAGCTTGAACCCTGAGCGTACGGTCGCTATTGTTGGCACACGCCAGAGCACGGATTATGGCAGGCAGGTGACGACGGAGTTGGTGGAAGCCTTGGTGCCTTATGGGGCGACAATAGTTTCTGGCTTGGCTTATGGCATTGATGCAGTGGCACATAAAGCCAGCCTGCAGGCCCAGGTTCCGACTTGGGGGGTGATGGGTACAGGTCTTGACATCATCTACCCGGCCAGCCATCGGTCCTTGGCTCAGCAAATGGTGGCCGACGGAGGGCTTCTGTTTTCGGAGTTGAGCTATGGTACAAAACCAGATGGCCACCAGTTTCCGGCCCGGAATCGCATTATTGCGGCCATTGCAGATGTTGTGGTTGTGGTGGAAGCGGCCCGGACAGGTGGTGCATTGATCACGGCCGATATTGCCCATGGTTATGGCCGTACGGTAATGGCCGTCCCTGGCAATGTTCATCATTCGTCCAGCGAAGGTTGCAATCTGCTCATCCAGCAGGGGAAGGCAGCGCTTTATTCCTCCGTTCAATCCCTGATCCAGCAAATGCAATGGGAGCCTATTGGTGGTGCGGGGCAAGATGGAACTAGCACAGTTCATCAGGCAAAACAACGCAGCCTACCAGACGACATGGTCGCCGAGTATAAGCATTTGCTAACACTCATGATGGCTAAACCAGACTTCCAGATCGATGAGCTGAGCCGTCTAGCCAATGTGCCGATTAACCAATTGGCCTCTCAGCTTCTGAATCTCGAGTTTGACGGATGGGTCAAGACGATGCCGGGCAAAAAGTTTGGCCTTCAGCACCCGATTAAGCTCTAACGTATCCCTTGATCTCAGGGAGATCAATTTAGGTGCTCGATACTGGAACAGGCGCTACTTATCTTTACGACCCATTGGTATATACAGGGTACGATAAGGCTACCCAAGCAACTTTGTGTGGTCAATGTTAGCCCAAGTATCTATCCCACTTTAGACCTCATCCAAACTAGCCCTTCGTATTGATTATGTCGTTCTCAAATCCGCTCAACAAACTGCTAAGCCCGCCACAAGACCATAATGGCCTAGTATGCTCAGTGTCAGGCCGCAAACGAACCCGCTGGATAAAGGCAACTGCTTGGCTATTGCTCGGCCAGCTCTGGTGTGGGACTGTTATGGCAGCAGGTCCGCGGCCCAAGAACATCATCTTCCTGATCGGGGACGGCATGGGTGTGGCGCAAATCTGGGCAGGGTACACAGCCAACAAGGGCATGCTTAACCTAGAGCGCTGCAAACACATTGGCTTTAGCAAAACCTATAGTGCTGACGACTACATCACGGACTCGGCAGCTGGGGCTACGGCTTTCAGCATTGGCCAGAAGACCAATAACCATGTCATTGGGCAGGATGCAACTGGCAAATCTCAACCCACGATCCTGGAGCTGGCAGACAAACAAGGACTAGCAACGGGCATGGTCGTGACCTGCTCGGTGACCCATGCCACCCCGGCATCGTTCATCGCACACCAGCCACATCGGAAGATGGACGAGGCCATTGCGGCTGACTTTTTGGCCACAGATATTGATGTACTTGTTGGTGGTGGGCGCCAATACTTCGCCCAGCGTGAAGACAAACGCAATCTGCTGACAGAGTTGGCAGGCAATAAATATCAGATTCCGACAACCCTAGAGCAATTTGAGGCCATCAAGGACGGTAAGGTCGTGGCCTTGGTAGCCGACAAACATCTGGCTAAGATGTCCGAAGGTAGAGGTGACTTTGAGCCGCGAGCTGTCCGCAAAACGATGGACTTGCTGTCTAAAAACAAAAAAGGTTTCTTCCTGATGGTCGAGGGGTCCCAGATTGACTGGGGTGGGCACGAAAACGATGCGGACTACATTGCCAAGGAGATGCAGGACTTTGATAAGACCATTGGTGTGGTGCTGGACTGGGCCAAGGCTGACGGTAATACCCTTGTCGTGATCACGGCAGACCATGAGACGGGCGGATTTAGCATCCCGTCAGGCGACCTGCAACAGGGTACTTTTGTTGGTAAGTTCACGACCAAGGACCATACGGGTGTCATGGTGCCGGTGTTCGCCTACGGGCCAGGAGCCGAGGCTTTTATGGGTATCTACGAAAATAATACCATCTTCGGTAAGTTTGCCGAGGCTCTCAGCATCAAGGTGCCGACCAAATAAACTGCTCTGGATCTGAGCCAATGATCATGGCCTAAAACGAATAAACTACCATTGCAACCACTCGATATCATCTTGGCTGTGCCGCTGATCTGGGCCCTATGGGTAGGCTGGAAGCGTGGGCTATTGGTCGAGCTGGTCAATACAGCTGGGCTGATTGTAGCGGTGTTTTGCGGCTTTATGTTGCTGGACACCATGTTGCTGCTATTGCGGCCAGTGTTTGGTCAGGGCTTTTGGCTACCGATCCTGACGTTTTTCTTGATCGTGGGTGGGGTGTTCTACAGCGTCCGGATGTTGGCAATCTATACCCGCAAAGTTCTGCGGCAAACGCTGCTGGGTGATGCTGACTCCTTGGCGGGTGCTGTGGTATCGTTTATCAAGATCTCGCTTAGTATCTCGACTTTTTTGTGGCTGCTGGCGGTGCTGAACCTCAAGATCCCTCAGCGACATACACAGGATACGTTTATTTATCCTGCCTTGGCTAAGGCAGGCCCTGGTTTAATGAAGGGTGTGCTGGTTATCGCGCCTGGCTTGTGCGTCATCCCGAACTGGATAGAGAAAACGCTGAACCCAGCGGCTTATGCTCAGAAACAAGCCAATGGTCAAGATGCCAGATGACTTCCCATTAGTATTGAGTATCCACTAATTTGATCAGTCTATACGCAGCTAAGGATCCGGACAACATAAGGTCAGGACTTGGCCAAACCAGAGTCAATGTTGCTTTTGCTTGACAATCATGACAGCTTTACCTACAATCTGGCCGACTATTTGGCGCAGTTAGGGCATGCCCCTGTCGTCAAGCGGCCGGAGGAAATGACTTGGGCAGATTGGCAAGCTGGGTATGATGGTGTGGTGTTGTCACCAGGACCGGGTCATCCGGCGCAGGTTTGGCCCTATCAAAGGATCGCAGGCTCAAATACGGTAGCGGATTGCCAAGTCCCAAATACTGAATTGGAGAGCTCTATCCCGAATAATTTGGTGGAAGCTGTTGGTCATTTTGCTGGTCGAGGTATCCCGATTTTGGGTATTTGCCTCGGTCATCAGGCGATTGGCCTTTGGGCTGGTGCTAGTTTAGCCAGCCAGACGGAGCCGGTCCACGGTAAGATTTTTCGGCTTTGGTCTATACAGCGGGGGCTATTTGAGGGCTTGCCACAAGGTTTTAATGTCGTCCGGTACCATAGCCTGGCCCTTGCAGCAGACAGCCTTCCATCCTGCCTGAACCTAGATGCAACCTGCACATCCAGACACCAAGGTGCTGAAGGACAGTTGGTTGTGATGGCCGTTTCGCACAAGACACTGCCTATTTGGGGTCTGCAATACCACCCAGAGGCTGCACTAACCGAGTACGGAATGGTTGTGATTGCTAGATGGCTCAAATTTTGTGGTTTAGCCCCCTCCATCCCGATGGCCAAGATCCCGGTTAGCCCTACCATTAAACTATAAGTGACGTTAGTTGCCCCAATAGTTGTTTTTGCGGCAAAAAATTAAATACTTGCGTATTGCCTTGCCGACACCTATTATTGGACATCGGTCTGACAGCCTCACTGGTCTGACCATAGGTGGCGGTCGGCCTAGTGTTTTTCAATCTGGATGGTGTTGGATCATGGCCATCATCAAGGCTTGGCAGAGCCCCAACTGACCTCAGTGGATGGGATTTTTTTCCGCTCCTAACCAGTGGTCCTTTTGGGCATTTTTGACAAGCGTGCAGCAAATCACCGTATGAATTTTAGTCTCAAGACCGTCAAAGGATTTTCTTATATCGACCAAGGGCAAGGCGAAACGCTGTTGCTGCTACATGGCCTTTTTGGCGCCCTCAGCAACTGGGACGGTGTCATCACGCATTTTAGCACCAATTATCGTGTCGTCATCCCGATGTTGCCGATTTATGATATGCCGATCCTGAGCGCAAGCATCGATGGCCTAGTGAAGTATGTTCAGGACTTTGTAAGCCTGATGAAGCTCGATAGGATGACGGTGCTTGGTAACTCGCTTGGTGGGCACGTTGGCTTGGTCTATACCCTCCGGAACGCCGATAAGGTTACGCGTTTGGTCCTGACGGGCAGTAGTGGTTTGTTCGAGAACAGTATGGGTGGCAGCTTCCCGAAACGTGGCAGTTTCGAGTACGTCAAGGAGCGCGTCGAATACACGTTTTTTGATCCGGCGACAGCCACCGCCGAGTTGGTGCAGGAGGTCTTCGAGACGACTAAAAGTATCCAACGCTCGCTCCGGATTGTCTCAATCGCAAAAAGTGCGCAGCGACACAATGTGTCGAACGAACTGGACAAAATCATCGTCCCGACCTTGCTAGTCTGGGGGCTGAACGATACGATCACCCCGCCTTATGTTGCCTACGAATTTCACCGGCTGATCAAAAACTCTGAGCTTAGGTTTGTGGACCACTGTTGCCATGCACCAATGATGGAGCATCCTGTGCTTTTCAACGAGATGGTCGATAATTTCTTGAGCAATAACCCAGTATAGCCATTGTTGCGAAATCAGACCTAGGGGAAGTGCTGGGTCGGTGTGGTATCAAAGCCCGGCAGCCAAATAACAAGATGGCCCATTTGCCCGTTAGACAGATGGAGCAGATCTAGTACATAACCAAATCCAACTCCGCCGCAGCTATGGACATCGCCCATCTTGTGAGTTTAGCCTTGCCTTTCCTGTCGCCAGCCGACACGGCAGATTATGCACTGGACAGGATTGAGCGTGCAAACACGCCGCATCTGGCCGTTGTTGAAGATAATGTCTATCAGGGGATGGTGTCCGAAAGTGTATTGCTGGAGGCCGACCCAGACCAATTGGTAGGGACGCTACCTGTGTTTGCCCGGCAGGCCAGCATCAGTGTCGAACGGCACCCGTTTGACCTGTATCGGATGGCTGAAGAAAACGCCCTTGACGTCGTGCCTGTCCATGATGCCAACAACCAGTACCTAGGTTCTATCCTGGTTGCAGATGCGCTGAGGTCCTTGGCAAAATCTTTTTCGTTCCAGCATAGTGGGGGTATTTTGGTCTTGTCGGTTTACGAACGGGACTATAGCATCAACCATATTAGTCGGCTGATCGAGAGCAATAATGTCAAGATATTGGCCACCTTTATTGACATCGACCCAGAGGATAACCAACGGATGCTGGTTACCTTAAAACTCAACCAGATAGACCTGAGCCGTACGATTGCGACCCTCGAGCGGTTTGGCATCGAAATCCATCAGCAGTACCACCAACCAGAGGTCCGGAATGTGGATAACGAGCGCCTTGAGCAGCTCCTGAAATACCTCAGCATCTGATAATCCGGGGGCGGCAATGTAAGTTCTCTGGGCAAATCGGTACCGAAACCACAGATCAAGCTCATTTAGTAGCCCTTTGCCCGGCCGAAAGGTTGATTTGACGGCCTAATAGATCAAGCCAATGTGGGGTAAGCACCATTGTTATCCGATTGTGATGGTTTGGCTCGGTTGGTAGTCATTTAGGGGCCATTGGTTGTTTGTCCTGCCTAGTTGGTCTATTTTTGATCCTTGTTGACTAGTTAGTTGGGCCTTGTTGCGGGGCTCTTTTTGCCAAGCTTATGAGGTTGACGGACGGTAAATTTGGCCTAAGAGTCTCTCTTGAACTTTGGGTTTGATGTCATCTCCATCAATTTTTGACACCTTTACACCTGCACCACTGACAATTGCCTCTACCTTTGTCTCGCATGAAAACCGTAGCCCTTATAGGTAGGCCTCAAGCCTCCCGCATCATGCCGGCAGCTGTCGAGGTGATCAACTTCTTGGTAAGCCAAGGTATTAACCTGCAGCTGCACCATGAGTTTGCAGCCATCCTGGCTGAGCATGGGCAAACCTTGCCGACCTGCAATGTCTTTGTCAATCCGGCTGACCTTGCCCCAACTGATCTACTGATTAGCCTAGGTGGGGACGGAACCTTATTGCAGACTGTAACCTATGCAGCCCCTCTCGGCATCCCTATTTTGGGGGTCAATGCGGGGCGGTTAGGTTTCCTGTCAACAATGCAAGCCGCTGATATTGAGACAGGTTGGGCCCAGATTATGGCAGGGGACTATAAGCGTGAGGAACGTTCGTTGCTGTCAATTGAGTGTGAGGGGAAACCCTTCGATGATTTTAATTTTGCCCTTAACGAGTTCACGGTTACGCGTCGGGAAACTGCCTCGATGTTGGTTGTCAACACTTGGCTAAATGGGCAGATGCTCAACAGCTATTGGGCTGATGGCCTGATTATCTCAACACCGACAGGCAGTACCGGATACTCGCTGAGTTGTGGTGGCCCATTGATGTTACCAGACTCTTCTAGCTTCATCATCACGCCTGTTAGCCCGCATAACTTGGCGACAAGGCCCATTGTGGTGGCGGATAGCGCCGTGATCGAGGTTGCGGTAGAAGGCCCCCAAGAACGATATCTGATATCACTGGACAGCAGGACTCAAAGGTTGCCTATTAAGACCAAGATTAAAATTAGTAAAGCAGGCTTTACAGCATCGCTTATCCAGTTACCAGGCGAAAATCACCTCCAAACGCTTCGGAGTAAGCTAAACTGGGGATACGATGTAAGAAATTAGCGAAAAGTTTTACCTTTTTGAAAACTTTGTTTAGTTTTGCCAAAGGGATCATTGTCTAAACGGTCCGCAGGTGTTAAAACGGTTAGTGTATGAAAAAGATTTCTTACGCATTATTATTGGGTTTCTTCGCCTTGGTGGCGCAAGACAGTTTTGCCCAGATTGGTAAGCGTGCCAGTAAAGAGTTTCAGCGTGCGCAAAGCCGCCGCATCGCTCGTTACAGTGGTTCCAAAGGCTTTGCCAAGTCCAACCAGTACTGGACAATTGGTGCCTCTGTTGGTTACGCCAACTACTTTGGTGACCTTGCTCCTGATAAAAGCCCATTCTCGACTGTCTATGACCAAGCTACACCTTATCTTGGTGTGTTCTTGGGCAAGCGTCTTAGCCCATTCTTGACCCTAAAGGCCAACCTAGGTTATATGCGCATTGCCGCTGATGACGCTAGTGTTGACCCTAAAGCCAGCATCTCTAACCAAGGCCGCTGGACACGTAACCTGTCGTTTGCAAATGACATTTACGAAGGCAGCGTCATACTTCAGGCTGACCTGTTCCCTACCCAAATGGGGGCCATTCGTCGTAACTTCCTCAATCCTTACGGCTTTATCGGTCTGTCGGTTTACACCAACAACCCGAAAGCGCTAGGCCCTAAAAATACTGACCAAGCTGATACTTGGGTCGATCTTCGTCCCCTCAAAACAGAAGGCCAGTCAACTGCTTACGGCATGATCAATGTTGGTCTTCCGCTTGGCATTGGTGTTCGGTATCGTGTGTCAAACAACATTGACATAGGCCTTGAGCTTGGCTACCGCATCACATTCACTAACTACCTTGATGACGTAGGTACAGCCTACCCATCTATCAATGCCCTACAGAACATGTCTCCGTTAGCTCGGACTATGTCTATGCGTAGTGGAGAGCGCTATACAGCTGCTACAGGTAACGATCGCTTTGCTCAAGAGCTGTTCAACGGCCCTAAACTGTCAGCTAATCAATACGAGTCGCTTTACTACAGCGATGCTACCGGAACGGTTCTACCGATCACTGGTATTGATGGCAGGGTCATGAATGTGATTTCTGGCAATCGCGGTGTCGGACAAGACATCATCAGTGGTGAGTCTAGGCCAGCTGGTGCACCACGTGGTGGCAGCGGACGTGACTACATCTTCGTCACTGGCATACACCTTACCTACATCTTGCCTGACAACAGCCGTGGTTCTAAAGGCCGTTTCTAGTCTAGATTCAGCATTGGTATAGACCAATTAACACACTATATGATTTTGCAAAGGTCATGGTTCGTTCCATGGCCTTTGTTGTTTTTGGTGGGTGTGCGGTTCATTGGTAATGCAAATCTGCTCGGCTGACAGATTAGTTGCAGTGGTTCGCCGCCTCGAGATGCAGCTGCAAGGCCAATTATATAATCTTGCCAGAGGTGGGCCAATTGGTGTTCTGGCTAATTGAGGGACATGGTCCTCTTGGGTTTAGTCCGAGTGGGGGCATGGCTTACCCGAGGGCCATGATTGATGTACGGACATGGGGCCCTAGTCCTGTCTGGGGTTGATATGAGGCCATTAACAAGCATCAGGATCTATCCGAACCAGACCTCTGTGGCGCCGTTGCCGAATTTGTTGGCAGGGGCATCCTTATAGTCCTTCACCTGCTTGTGGTTCTTGAGCCGGAGCGTGATCATCCGCTTGAGGACATAACCACCAACGCCATGGATGAAGGTGACCTTTGGCATACCAGCAGCTAATGCTTTGCTGATACAGCCCTCGAACATATCGAGCTGGATCTTGAGCATCTCGTCTGCATTGTAGAGGGTAGGGTTTGCTACGAGTTTTTCGATGTGGAGGTCTACCACTTCCTGGACTGCATACTGGACCTTAGGTTGCGTGCCTTGGGCAACGCTGGCCTTAATGGCTGCCTGTTGGGAGGCTTTTTCGATGCCTTGCTTGATGGCGGTCGGTTCGGGCTTGACGAGCATAATGTCGTCGAGCGGAAAGATATGCGCATCTACCTGCAGCAGGGCCAAACGGCGCAGTGGTTTGGTCAGGCTCTCGGGCTCGATCTCTAGCTTGCGCAGCAACGGTTTCTTTAGGGTTTGCTGGCCATGTTTATGGAACAAGACCTGGACGACGAAGACTGGCCACTTATTGACTTCGGAGCGTTGGTAGTTGCCGTATCGTTTGATGTTGCGGGCTTCCAGTAGGTTGGCATCCAGACCAGTGTAAACGCCGTTACGCTCAAGACCGAGGCTGAAGGGTAGATTATAGTCTGTATTATTAGCTATGCAAAGCTCTAGGGTGCCATCAGCCTTCGGGATCAGGGCTAGGTACACACCATGCTCGGCTTTGGGCTGTGTGCTGGTACCTTGGGCAAGCTTGTTGGTACGATCGGCGGCACTTTCGATCTTGGTAGGGCCAAAGACGGCGCGCTCTTCGCGTGCGATCGGCACCAATTGCCGAAGTTCGTACGGGATCCGGAAGTCACCATCGATGGCGACCTCAACCTGGGTGGGGCCCAAAATGGCAGTGATGATGCCTTCGCCTGACTGGTTCAGGAACCTTACTTTATCACCTATTTGCATACGAATTTGTGTCTATTGAGGCTATAATCGCTAACCGGATCTGATGGGAGGGGTTCTGCTTGCAAAGTGCCTATGGAAGCAGCTTGCAGGCTCAGTATTACCTTAAAGTTACGATTTCGGGTCGCTCTGTCCTGCAATGTGCTGACCCTAGGTGGCAAGATAGTACCGAAAGTTGTGCCCATGGCCAAGATCGGCCCAATTGGGGCACAACGGGAAGCAAGGACTTGCCAATTGACAGATCCAACTACAGACGCTTATCCTTTTGACTATTTGAGCGATTAGCGTTACTTTTGTCGAAATATTGTCAGGCGACGGCAGCAATGTCGTTACTTTTGGCCTGTACAGTATGCTGCACCAAACGTAGTAAGATCGAAATCAGAAGGGCTTACCCAGCCTATTGTTGGCATTGCCCATTGCGTTATTCTCAATCATTACCCTCTCGATGAAAAAAGCCCTCATCACAGGCATAACAGGACAAGATGGTGCCTACCTAGCCGAGCTCTTGCTGAGCAAAGGTTATGAAGTCCACGGCATCAAACGTCGTAGTTCCCTGTTCAACACCGACCGTATTGATCACCTGTATCAGGATCCGCACGAAAAGAATGTGCGCATCAAGCTACACTTTGGTGACCTCTCTGACAGCACAAACCTTATCCGGATTATCCAGGAGGTACAACCTGACGAGATCTATAACTTGGGCGCTATGTCCCACGTAAAGGTTTCGTTTGACACGCCAGAGTACACAGCCAACTGTGACGGTATCGGGACACTAAGGCTTCTGGAGGCACTTCGTATCCTGAAGATGGAGAAAACTTGCCGTATCTACCAAGCTAGCACAAGCGAGCTTTATGGTTTGGTACAGGAGGTTCCTCAGTCCGAGCGTACGCCGTTCTATCCACGCTCACCGTATGCTGTTGCCAAGATGTATGCCTACTGGATCACGGTCAACTACCGCGAGGCTTACGGCATGTATGCTTGCAACGGTATTTTGTTCAACCACGAGAGCCCGCTCCGTGGCGAAACTTTCGTTACCCGCAAGATCACCCGCGCTGCTGCACGCATTGCGCTCAACCTGCAAGACAAAATTTTCCTGGGCAACCTAGACTCGCAACGCGACTGGGGTCATGCTAAGGATTATGTAGAGGCTATGTACCTCATCCTGCAACAAGACAAGCCAGAAGACTACGTTATCGCAACTGGTGTCACTACCCGCGTGCGTGAGTTCGTCCGTTTGGCCTTCCTAGAGGTCGGCATCACTGTCGAGTTCCGTGGCGAAGGTGTTGACGAAATTGGCGTTGTTACCCATTGTGCCAACCCTGACTATCAGGTTGCGATTGGCCAAGAGGTTGTTGCTGTTGATCCGCGCTATTTCCGCCCAACCGAGGTGGACTTGCTGATCGGCGACCCAACAAAATCAAAAACTAAATTGGGCTGGCAGCCTAAGCATGACCTTGCCTCTTTGGTGAAGGACATGATGCAAGCTGACGTTGCCTTGTTCAAACGTGACAAATACCTTGCAGAAGGTGGTCATAAAGTGTTCAACTACTACGAGTAGGCTATCACTGGATGCAGGAAAGGGGCTTATGGCCCTTTTTCTGTTTCTGGCTTGTTAGGACGGGCGCGCTTACCTAGCGTACCTAGTTAGCAAGGTGTGTATCCCAAGTAAAGGATGTTTTGGATGTGGTATTGATAAACACGGAACCCTCGGATACCTAGCGTTAGACTGTTAGTGGATTGTATCCTAACAATTGGTCAGACAACGGGGATAGAGTGGTTGCAACAATGCTACCACGATTTGCACCACACTAGTGTCCAAATCGACTATCAATCTCAGGATAAGCGTGCGTATTTGGCCTGCTTTTTGGTCAATGATGCCAATAGAATATAGGCCGGTCCGATGGCAGCCTGAGGGACCAACCCCGAGCTCCGTCCGATGTGGCCTTTAACTCAACCTCATCCAATTATTCCATTTAGACCTGAGGAGGTCACC